>JBBRHI010000001.1:0-22447 GCA_038222995.1 Bacteroidia bacterium
TACTTCCGAGGTAAAGCTTATAATGCAACAGCTATAAACGCGCCTGAGTTATATTACTTTTTAGTACATTTGCGGCGTGAATTGCTCATGTAATTAAACAGAGTTGTTCCCGGATTATATAATTTTATAATGAAGATGCAAATTCAAGTAATGAAGTCGAAGCTGCACTGTGTAACAGTAACACAGGCTGAGCTAGACTATATAGGCAGTGTAACGATTGACGAAGATTTAATGGACGCTGCCAACCTCATAGAGAACGAACAGGTACATATTTTAAACAAAAACAACGGGGAACGTTTTATTACTTACGTGATCAGAGGAGAAAGAAAAAGCGGGGTGATTTGTTTAAACGGGCCTGCCGCCAAAAAAGTAAGTTTAGGCGATGTGGTTATTATTATTTCCTATGCCGATATGGATTTTGAAGAAGCTAAAACCTTCAGGCCATGGGTTGTTTTTCCTGATACCCAAACCAACAGTTTAAAATAATACCGTGAACACACGCACTAAATCAATCATACAGTTTATTGTGTTACTTAGTGTGGGAATTTTGTTGACGTGGTTATCCCTGCGATCTGTATGGACCGAGAGAGAGAAAATTGCCGACTCATTTAAAACCGCTAATTACTTCTGGGTCATAATTTCAATGATCATCTCCTTGTTCAGTCATTTTTTAAGGGCCTATAGGTGGAACTATTTATTAAAACCCGCAGGTTACTCTGTGAAGCCTGCAAATGCAGTGGGAGCAGTGTTAGTAGGCTATTTCGCAAATTACGGCTTACCCCGTATGGGAGAAATTACGCGTTGCACCTTAGTTACTAAATATGATAAGGTGCCTTTTGAGGTAGCGCTTGGAACCGTTATCACGGAGCGGATTATAGACCTGCTTCTCTTATTGGTAATCTTTGTATTAACCCTTTTTGCCCAGTTCTCGCAGCTGAGCGACCTCGCTTCAAAATACATTTTTAATCCCTTGATGTCAAAACTAAGCGGCATGGCCCAACATCCGGCTCAATTAATTATATTAATAGTTTTATGCTTAGGGGTTGTTGTAGGCTTATTTTTGGTGCGTAAAAAAATCTCACAAGCATTAACCGGCAAGTTCGGAACTATTATTAAGGGTTTTGGCAAAGGCTTGGGTTCGGTAAAAGATATTGATAAAAAGTTTCAGTTTATTGTTTTGAGCCTTGCTATTTGGGCAGCCTATTTTTATAGTTTATATGCCTGCTTCTTTGCATTTAGCGGCACCTCAGGCCTTGGTCAGTCAGAGTGCCTGGTGTTGTTGTTGTTCGGTACGTTTGGCGTGGTGTTTTCTCCGGGAGGACTTGGGGCTTACCCGGCCATTATTACGGCTTTATTATTATTTACGTACCACGTCGAAAAAATTTCGGCTGTTGCCTTTCCCTGGATGGCTTGGACATCACAGTTTATTTTAATTGTAGTACTGGGTATTTTGAGCCTTATTTTACTTCCCGTCATTAATAAAAACAATAAGGAAGATGTGGTATCATAAAAAGTTATCCGATAAATTGATTTCAAACGATTCGCTCCCGGCGCTTTTAAAAAGCTGGAATGAGTCGAATCAAAAAATAGTTTTTACAAACGGCTGTTTTGATATTTTACATCGCGGCCATGTCGAATATTTATGCCATGCCCGTGATCTTGGTGATAAACTGATACTTGGGCTAAATACGGATACATCTGTTAAACGCCTGGGCAAATCACCCGAAAGGCCTATAAACAATCAAGAAACAAGGGCTACTGTATTGGCGGCACTTGAATGCATTGATGCTATTGTTTTATTTGATGAAGATACGCCGTATGACCTGATAAAGCTGGTTCAGCCCGATATATTAGTGAAAGGAAATGATTATAACGCAGAAGACATTGTTGGTTATGATATTGTTAAAGATAAAGGCGGCTCCGTTAAAACCATCCCTTTAGTACAAGGGTTCTCTACAACAACACTTATCGAAAAATTACGTTCGGAGTAATAGAATTTATAAATCATTTACAGATGAAAAAGCTGTTATACATTACTGTAGGGTTACTTATAAGCGCTTATACAGGCTATGGGCAACGGTATTTATCCTATGTCTTTCTGGGGGTTGATTCTACCGTTAATATCCAATACGGTAATGCCGTAAATTACCAAAACGTTAATCAAAATTTGACGCTTGATTTTTATCAGCCGCAGGGGGATGTCGTTAATAAACGGCCTCTTATTATTTATATTCACGGCGGCGGATTTCAAATTAACCAGGGAGATAAAACATTGCCGCACATTAAATCATTTTGTCGGAATTTTGCGAAAAAAGGGTACGTGTGCGCAAGTATAGATTACCGTTTAGATACCACTACTTCAGGTCCCGGGCTTTATACTGCCGGCATGCGAGCCATGCATGATGCAAGGGCTGCCGTAAGATTTTTTAGAAAATATGCAGCCGCATATAAAATTGATACCACTAATATTTTTATCGGAGGCGAATCAGCCGGGGCCGTTACATCCATGCTGGTTTCTTATGTAGATAACATTAACGAGATCTATCCGGGCACCGTTACACCTTATACAGTGGAAGGTTCCAGTGGTAATGCGGGATTTTCATCAAATGTTAAGGCTTGCTTGGGCTTATGTGGTTTTATGTGGGATACCACTTATATAGATGCCTCTACAGACCCCAAACTGTTACTTATGCACGGCACTTCAGATCCTTTAATAGATTGGCATCAATCATTAAATATTTATACAAGGGCACAAAATGTGGGCTTACAAAACACGTTTAAATTATTGAACGGAGCTACCCATTGTCCTTGGTATTACGGTTTAACAAACAGCCTGCAATATTTTGATACACTGGAAACTTTTACTGCTTTATTTTTATATCAACATAATTCAGCCGCAGGGATTGATGAGGTCATAAAACAGGCAAATAAAGAGGTGTATCTGTTTTACACATCCGGGAACTCCGTGCTGATAAAGCCGGAAGATGCTCACCTGCAAATAAACGCGTTAGAGCTCTATGATATATTGGGTCGCTTATTAATTAAAAAACAAATTAATGCAAGCCATACCGTATTGGCTAATGAGTGGAGCTCGGGAATTTACCTGTTAAAAATTATAACGGATAAAGGCATCTACACTAAGAAAATTTTGTTTGAAGGTAATTAGACACGCTTACTCGTTAATATCTTGTTGTTACCGGGAATTACTACAAGCTAAATAAACTTTATTTTTGCGTTTCAATACACTGATTTGTCTAACCCACTCAAGAAACTAGCCTCACAAACCGCCATTTATGGTTTAGGAAATGTGCTGCCCCGGTTTATTGGTTACCTGTTTACATTTATACTTACTTATATTTTTGAAGAACCCGCTGCTTTAGCCCCCAGCGCTGTATTACTGGGCATCATTAGCTTTATGAATATTATTTTTACCTATGGCATGGAAACGGCTTTTTTTAATTTTGTAAGTAAAGCAGAAAATAAAGAACGGGTATATTCAACCGCATTAATTTCACTTTTAGTCAGCACTGCGGGCTTATCGCTTATATTGCTCTTATTTTCAGACTCGTTGGCAGATCTTATTAAAGAACCCGGGCACGGTAATTTTGTAAGGTGGTGCATTTTAATTATTGCTACCGATACTATTACGGCTATTCCGTTTGCAAGACTCAGGTTAACGAACAGCGCCAAACGATTTGCCTTGATTAAGTTTCTAAATATGATCGTAAATATTGCAGGAAATGTTTTTTACTTTATTATTTGTAAGCGGGCTTTTGAGCACGGCGACGATTCCTTTTTTGCAAGCCTGTATAAGCCTGAGGTAGGTATTGGTTATGCCTTTTTAGCACAGCTCATTGCTAATTTAGTTTCTATTGCATTATTATCAAAGGAATTCAGGGGGTTTGAGTATGTGTTTGATAAGGAGCTTTGGAAGAAAATGTTTTTTTACGCATTGCCTTTATTGGTACTTGGTCTGGCAGGTATGATCAATGAAACGTTTGACCGTCTTATTTTAAAATATTTATTGCAGGATGATATTGCGGATAATGAAGTAGGCGTGTACAGTAATTGCTATAAGATCGCTATGTTGATGGCTATTTTTACGCAGGCCTTTAAATATGCGGCAGAACCGTTCTTTTTTAATAATGCCAAGGATAAAAATTCTCAAAAATTGAACGCGGTAGTAATGAAATATTACGTTTTATTTTGCCTGTTTTTGTTTTTAGGAACCATGATGAATTTACCTTGGCTGCAAAAAGCCGTCAGTGAAAAATTTAGGGCCGGCCTTGCAGTAGTTCCTATTTTGTTAATGGCTAATTTATGTGTAGGTGTTTATTGGAATTTATCGATTTGGTATAAGCTCACAGGACAAACAAAATTTGGCGCTTACATTACGATTATAGGAGCGCTTATAACATTGGTTATTAATTTTATGTTTGTTCCTAAATACAGCTACATGGCTTGCGCCTGGGCCACCTTTGCATCCTACAGCAGTATGATGGTTATTTCCTATGTGCTTGGTCAAAAATATTACCCGGTCAATTATAATCTTCGCAGTATTTTTGTATTTACAGGCTTGGCGTTAGGATTTTATTTTATTTCGTTGTTGTATTCAGATATGCAAAGCATCTTATTAAAATTATTTTTTAATAACGCTTTGCTTTTATTATTCGGATGGATCTTTTATAAATTGGAATTTGATAATTTAAAAAAATTAAAACACCTGGAGGCTAATTAAAATGATACTAAGAGTAGTAAACCAATCGAAACACGAATTACCGCAATACGCTACAGAGCTTTCTGCAGGACTTGACCTGCGTGCTAATATAGATGCGCCTATTGAGTTAAAACCGTTGGAAAGAATGTTAGTTCCAACCGGGTTATTTATAGAATTGCATAAAGGATATGAAGCACAAATTCGTCCGCGCAGCGGCCTGGCGTTTAAAAATGGAATTACCGTTTTAAATTCACCGGGCACTATTGATGCCGATTACCGCGGGGAAATAAAAGTATTACTGGTAAACTTATCTAATACACCGTTCACTATTAACGACGGAGAACGCGTAGCCCAAATGGTAATTGCTAAACACGAGCAAATTAGCTGGGAATTAACGGAATCTTTGGATGAAACACAACGCGGTGCAGGTGGCTTTGGGCATACGGGCACTAAGTAGCGCCTCATCATGCCTTCTCAAAAAGATAAGTCTTTTTAAATAATGCCGTTCTGAACTTGTTTTAACATCTCAATCAGCTGTGTTAGGGATTCTGAAACAAGTTCAGAATGACACGCCGGATTAAATTCCTGTAATAAATCTAAATTATTATAGTTTTAAATTATCTCGCTGATAAATTCTTCGGGTGTTTTTGAATTCTCAATGGTAAAGTCACCTATTTTAGTGCGGCACAGCGCATCTAAATAAGCGCCGCTGTTTAAAGCCAAACCAAAATCGCGGGCAATGCTCCTGATATAAGTTCCTTTTGTACAAGCAATTCTAAAATTAACAAAAGGCAGTTCGCAAGCCGTTATTTCAAAATCAAGAATTTCTATCGGACGGGGCTTTAATTCAATTTCTTCACCTATTCTTGCCAGTTTGTATAAACGTTTACCGTCTACTTTCACTGCGCTAAACATGGGCGGTATCTGCTCTTGCTTACCAATAAAGGATTTGGCAGTTTCATAAACTAATTCTTTCGTAATATGCGCTATAGGAAATACTTCATCTACCGGTTTTTCCTTATCGTAACAGGGCGTAGTGGCGCCTATAAAAAAAGTACCGGTGTATTCTTTCGGTAAGTCCTGGAAGGAAGAAATTTCTTTGGTTTTTTTACCGGTGCAAATAATTAATAAGCCTGTTGCCAAGGGATCTAACGTACCGGCATGGCCAATTTTTAAATGCACAAACTGATCGTCCAATAGTAAAGACGGGTGTTTTTTTAACGCGTGCTTTAGTTTATTAAACGCTTGGAACGATGACCAGGTATAGGGTTTATTGATTAATAAAAGCTCGCCGCTACGGTAATCAGGTGTCATGAAAGCGTTTTAAATACTATGACCCATTTTATCTTTCTTGGTCTGCATATATTTTTCGTTATGCGGATTCGAAGGAATAATAATCGGAATATTTTCTGTGACCTCTAAACCGTAACCCATCAAGCCTACTCGTTTTACAGGGTTGTTAGACATTAAGCGCATTTTGCTCACACCCAAGTCTCTTAATATTTGAGCGCCTACACCATAATCGCGTTCATCCATTTTAAAGCCGAGCTCTAAATTTGCCTCCACCGTATCACGGCCCTGCTCCTGTAATTTGTAAGCTTTTAATTTATTTAATAAGCCAATACCTCTGCCTTCCTGGTTCATGTAAACAATTACGCCATTCCCTTCTTTTTCGATCATCTCCAAAGCCTGGTGAAGTTGCGGGCCGAAATCGCAACGGCATGAACCGAATATATCACCTGTAACGCATGATGAATGCACACGTACCAATACGGCCTCATCTTTTGTCCATTCACCTTTTACTAAAGCTAAATGTTCTTCACCGTTTGTATCAACTTTATAATCAATTAATTTAAAATCGCCCCATTTGGTCGGCATGTTAACTTCTACTTGCCTTGTAACAATGCTTTCTTTTGCTAAACGGTAAGAAATTAAATCTTTTATCGTAACTATTTTCAGGTCGAATTGCTTTGCAACCTTTACCAAGTTAGGTAAGCGGGCCATGGTTCCGTCTTCATTCAATACTTCCACTAAAGCGCCGCAAGGCTCAAACCCTGCAAGCTTTGCAAAATCAATGGTTGCTTCTGTGTGCCCTGTTCTGCGCAATACACCGCCGGTTTTAGCGATTAACGGAAATATATGGCCCGGCCTTCCAAAATCAGAAGCCTTCATAGCAGGATCAATTAATGCCTTAACGGTTTTAGAACGATCAGCTGTTGAAATGCCTGTTGTGCAGCCATGCCCCAATAGATCAACAGAAACTGTAAATGCGGTTTCATGTAATGCCGTATTGGAAGTAACCATTAATTCTAATTGTAATTCTTTAGCACGTTGCTCGGTAACTGCGGCACATATTAAGCCGCGGCCGTGAGTAGCCATAAAATTAATGATCTCGGGAGTTACGTTGCGGGCAGCGGTTAAAAAATCGCCTTCGTTTTCGCGGTCCTCATCATCCACCACAATAATCACTTTACCGGCTTTAATGTCGGCAATAGCTTCTTCGATCGTATTTACTTTAATATCTTCCATGTAATGAGTTGGTTTTGCGCTGCAAATTTACGGATAAAATCCTCTGTTATTTAATAATATTTTGGGCGTGTCCCCGCAAAAGGCGGCGGGGTCAGGCTATCACTTCAATCTTTTTTGCAAAGAGGCCGCAAAAAAGGATTTTCGTTCTATCCTTCACACTAATAACTATTTCCCAAACACCTCTTCTACCACCTTTGTTCTGTGAGTGAAAATTTCTTCTACGCGTTTTCGTATAAACAGTTTATGTGCAATGGTTCCTAAAATCCCAAACGGTATCACGTAATTAACATGATCATACATATCTACACCCGTTGGTGTTTCAATAAACGTATGCTTATGATGCCACAATTTATAAGGGCCGAAACGCTGCTCATCCACAAAATAATTCCCCTCTTTTACATGCGTAATTTCGGTCATCCATTTTACGCGAATCCCAAATATGGGAGTAAGCGTGTACGTAATGATCTGTCCTGAATACATGGATTCACCGTCTTTTTTATCGGAAGTAACCATGAAATTCATGTTTGACGGCGTAATTTTTTGAAGGTTATTGGGAGAAGAAAAAAAGGCCCAGGCTTTCTCTAAAGAAATAGGTAAATGTTGTTTGCTTTTAATGGAATAGAATTGCATATGATATATCTTTGCAGTAAGACAATTAATTGAAAGCAATGTTTGAAGAATTTATTACTAATTTAAAAATAAAACTAAAACTGCCGCTTCCGGGGCCTGATGCCCAGTTTGAAATGGCACACCTAAAACGGGAAAAGATTTTACAGGATATGCCCGATGCATTGAGCTACAGGCAAAGTGCCGTGTTGATAGTTGCTTACCCGAATGAATTGAACGAACCTGTTTTATTATTAATTGAACGGGTAACGTATGATGGTTTCCACAGTGGGCAAATAGCCTTGCCGGGAGGGAAAGCAGACCCGGGAGATCCTAATTTAGAGGCAACGGCTTTACGTGAATTTTTTGAAGAAACGGGAAGTGATGCAACACCGGTGATCATAGGAGAATTAACGTCGGTATTTATTCCGGTAAGTAAATTTGTAGTGCATCCCTTTATTGGCTATTTAAAAGAGCGCCCTAATTTTAAGATCAGTGAAAGAGAGGTGGAACAGCTTATAGAATGGCCTTTGGCAGACCTTATACTGCCCGAAACAGTCAAACAAACTATGGTGGAACCCATGCCCGGTGTAAAAATTAATACCCCTTATTTTGATATCAACCAAAAAATATTGTGGGGCGCAACAGCGATGATCATGAATGAACTGAAGTGGGTTTTAAAGGAAGAAATTAACCAATAATACCTGCTCGTATTAACGCTTTGCCATACTGTTTAAATTAATATCTTTGCACCTCTTTAAAATTACATTTTTGCAAAACATCAAAGCATATTTTAATCAGTTAGCGTCTAAACGAAGAGGTCGCGGGATCAGTAATTACTATTGGAAAGAAATTACTGAATACTGTAATTATTTTTCGCACGAAGACAGCTCTGTGCTTGAAATAGGCTGTGGCAGCGGTAATTTGTTGGCAGGGATTGCCGGAAGTAAAAAAACAGGGATCGATTTCAGTGAAGAACAAATTGCCTGGGCTAACGAAAAACATAAGGACAAAAACACAGAGTTCCTGGTAATGGATGCCACTCATATTACACTTCAGGGAACATATGATTTTATTGTGATCAGCAATTTAATTGGGTTTGTAGAGGATATACAAGTGGTGTTTGAGCAAGCTAAAAAAGTATCACATGCCAATACAAAAATTATTGTTCAGTATTATAATTCGTTGTGGGAGCCTGTTTTAAAATTTGCAGAAATAATAGGGCTTAAAACTAAAACGCCTGTACAGAATTGGTTGAACTCAAAAGACGTCAATAATTTATTATTTGTTTCAGGCTTTGATGTTTACAGGAACAGTAAACGGTTTATTTTTCCGTTTTACATTCCGTTGATCTCTGAATTTTTTAATTTATTTTTAGCTAAATTTCCTTTTTTTCGCTTCTTCAGCTTAAATACCTATTCATTCGCAAAGCCTTTGCCGTCTAGTAAAGAAGAGGACTATAAAACAAAATATTCTACTACGGTTGTAATACCGGCACGTAACGAAAGCGGAAATATTGAAAATGCGATTACGCGGTTGCCGAAGTTCGGGAAGCACGTAGAAATTATTTTTATTGAAGGAAACAGTACGGATGATACCTGGCAGAAAATTCAGGAAATTCAAAAAAAATATGCCGTTACGCATGATATAAAAATAGGTCAGCAAAAAGGAAAAGGAAAAGCCGATGCAGTACGTGAAGGATATAAGATAGCAACCGGTGATATTTTAATGATCCTCGATGCTGATTTAACGGTGCCGCCTGAAGATATTCCTAAATTTTATGATGCCATTGCCGGCAGCAAGGGCGATTTTATAAACGGGACACGGCTTGTATATCCTATGGATAAGGAAGCTATGCGGTTCTTAAATTATTTAGGGAATCATTTTTTTAGCTGGGCATTTACCTGGTTGCTTGAACAACGCTTTAAAGACACGCTTTGCGGAACTAAAGTCATGTTTAGAGAAGATTATATTAAACTGACAAAAAACAGGAAATACTTTGGTGAGTTTGATCCGTTCGGTGATTTCGACCTGTTATTCGGCGCTCACAAATTGAATTTAAAAATTGTGGAGGTGCCCATTCGTTATAGAGAGCGCACCTATGGAAGCACAAATATTTCACGCTTTAAACACGGGCTGATCTTGCTGCGCATGTGCGCTTTCGCCAGCAGGAAGTGTAAGTTTATTTAAATCAGGTTATTATTTAAAGCAAGCTTTACTAAAGCTGCCGTATTTTTTACGTTGTATTTAGTCAGCATATTTTTTCGGTGTGAATTAATAGTTGTCACGTCTAAAAATAATTTATCGGCAATTTCCTGGTTGGTAAATCCTTCTGCTATTAAATCTAATACCTCTTTCTCTCTGCGTGTTAATACAGGCAGGGCTTCATTGGTTGTTTTATTTTTTAAGGCTTGCGATACCGAAAAGTTCACGTATGTTTTCCCTTTTACAACCGTATGGATGGCTTCAATAATTTCTTTTTTTGAAGCGTCTTTCAGTAAATAGCCGGAAGCGCCATTCTCTATCATTTTTCGGATGATGCTTGCCTGTTCAGAGGTGCTTAGTCCTATGATATGTATACCTGGATACTTCTGTTTTATTTCTTTACACAGCTCGAGCCCGCTTTTTTGAGGGAGATTAATATCCATTAATAGGACATCCGGTGTTTCCGTTTTTAAAAAGTTTAGGAGCTCCTCAGGCATTTTAGCACTTCCGGCCCACTCAATGTCTTTTTCCGTTTCCAGTAACGCATGTATCCCCTCAATAATGAGTTGATGATCATCTATAATAAATACTTTAATCATGAGTTATATTTGGTATTTCAATAGTTATAGAAGTGCCTTTTCCAACAGCGGTTTGTACATCCATTTTGCCGTTTATATAGGCTACTCTTTTTTTTAAATTCAAATATCCTATTCCCGTATTGTTTTTTAAGATGGCTGCATCAAAGCCCCGGCCGTCGTCTTCAACGGTAATGCTAAGCATGTCTTCCTTTTTTATCAGTTGCACCAAAGCCGTTTGAGCATTAGCATGTTTTAAACTATTATTTACAAGTTCTTGTATAATACGGTAAATGGACGACGTTTTACTTTGCGGAATCGTATCATCATTCAATTCAAATGACTGGTAAGTTACATGCAGAGCGTGGCTTTGATCAATGCTGTCACAAAAATCTTTTAAAGCGGTATCTAAACCAAATCTCACCAATGCTTCCGGCATCATGTTATGCGCAATACGCCGCAGTTCCTTTATAGAAGTATCAAGTAATGCTATACTTCTATCAAACGCCAAAGAATTTTCGGGCGAAATTGTTAAGTTACTCTTTACGTGGCTGAATGAATATTTTGCGCCTGATAAAATGCTCCCAAGCCCATCATGCAGGTCTTTAGCAAGCCGTGTACGTTCTTCTTCCTGTCCTTGTAATACAGAGCGTGTGGCTAATAGACGTGTTTCGGTTTGCAGCTCATTTATTTTTTGTTGTTGAAGTGTTGCATCTGCCAGCATTAATTTTCTTTTTTGACGGTAGTTTTTGTAGATCAATAAACTGATCATTAAAATAACGGCGATGCCTGAAGTTAAGCCCCAGATAAGCAACTGTTGCTGTTTTTTAACCTGTTGCAATTCCAAGATCTGCTTTTCTTTTTTTGTAATTTGGTAATTAATTTCTAATTGTTCAATCTCTTTTGTAATTTCTTTTTCGTTGGCAACATCCTGCAAATTTTTCGAGATCATTAAATTTTCGTAACCGGCTTTATAATTACCGGTTTCTGCGTAAGCGGAAGAAACAATTTTATAAACGTTATAAAGCCCGGAAGAAATTCCGTTTTTCCTGCCGAAGGAAATGGTTTTTTCTCCGTATTCAAGAGTTGATTTAAAATCTTTTTTCATGTAGTAACAACGTGTCATAATTTTAAGCGCTTCCATTTCACTGTACTTAGAGTCAATAGCAGTAGCACTTTCAAAGGCACGTAATGCGTATACAATACTTTTATCCGTCTTGTTTTGCTTTACATATATTTCGGCAAGTGTTACGTTCGCGTTTATTTCAAGATAAGTACTTTTTATTTTTTTTGCCAGATCTAAAGCATTGTTGCTGTATTTTTCCGCTTCTTCTAATCGGTTCAGTTTATTTAATTGCATGCCCGCATTTAAATTTGCGCTTGCCATTTCAGCAGTATCAGCAATTTGCCGGGCTTTTTCCAGCGCTTTTACATGGTAGCGAAATCCTTTTTCCGGTTGCCCTATATTTGAAAAGACACCTCCTATATTATCGTACGCCACTGCTAAATTCTTATTAAGGTTTAACTCTTCAAATACTTGTACAGCCTGCAAATAAAAGGTAATGGCTTCATTGTATTTGGCCATATTGTTGTAGCTCGATCCCGTGTTGAAAAGGCAAACAGCGATCTGTTCTTTTGTGCCTTTTCTTTTTGCAAGTGCCAGGCTTTCTAAATTTAATTTTAAGCTCTTTGCATAGTTGCCCTGCTGATTTAAAATAAACGTATAGTTTGCATAGTATTTTAAATCTCCGTTTAAATAGTCCATTTTTTGAGACAGCTCATGCATTTTAATATAACAGGCGGCAGCGCTATCCATATTATAAGTTTCCCACCACCAACCGTATTTCATTAAAGCCAATACTTTAGTGGAATCTTCCTGCATTTTTGAAATAACGGCCATTATTTTTTCACGCCCTTTTGGGCTTGGTAATTGGCTATGACAGGCAATTGTTAAAAGCAAAATGATCAGTAAAAAATGTAAGCGTTTCATTATAAAATGAGTTTATCCGTAAATATAATTTATTGGTAAACCAATTTTATCATTTGTTTACACAAAAGTGAAGATTTGTTAAGCAAATTAAATTCCCCCTTTTAGGGGATAATATAAACTTAGTCGGTAAAATACCTTTGTTCGGAGATTATAAACGATTCATTTTTAGTCTCCATCATACTAAAAGAATAATAAATTAAAATCAACATCATGAAAAAAATCTTTACAACTATTACACTGCTGGCATCCTCTTTATATGCTGCGGCACAGGCTCCGGCATGGGTTAAATATTCAGGGCCGTCTAATTACGCAAATTATGATGTAACAGAAGTATCAACGGCCACAGACAGTTTAGGTAATGTTTATACGGGAGCATCATTATACGATACCATTAATGACCTTAATAAATCGATGCTTGTGAAATATAATAATTTTGGTGTTCAGCAATGGATAAAGACATACGATTTCAATGATCCGGCGAGTTATTACAGGGGCACGTATGTGGTATCGGTACTAACAGACAAAGCAGGGAACAGTTATGTATGCGGTTACGGCAAGCATGATCATATTAATGCAGAAGATTTTATGGTAATAAAATATGACAATGCCGGGAACCAGGTTTGGCTTCAGTATTGGGATGGCGGTCAAAGCACAAAAGACTACCCGACTTCTGCAACGTTTGATAAAGCGGGGAATATTGTAGTGGCGGGGGTTGCTAATTATTTCGGAACAAACGGTGATGATATAGGGGTTGCAAAATGGTCGCCTTCAGGCACTTTACTTTGGTCGTATGTATATAATTATAGTGCCGTGAATGGCGAAGACAGGGCATTGGCTGTGGCGAGTGATATCAATAATAATACATTTATAACAGGTTCAAGTTACGGCTCAAGTGCCCGTGATATGATCACCATAAAAATAAATAATACGGGAACAAGTCAATGGGTGCAACGTATGGCTCGCGGTGCAAGCGGCGATGATGAACGTGGTTTCGGCGTTGCTGCAGATGCTGCGGGGAATTGCTATGCAACAGGCTCTGTAACCGATTGGCAAACCGTAAAGTATGATCCAAACGGAACTATTTTATGGACCAATACTTATACCACTCATGACCTTAACAGGTACAATGAAAAAAAAGTAATAGTTGATAAACACAATAATGTATATGTAGTTGGCGACGCTTTTGTATCAACTCCTAATCAAAGCGACCTGATCGTTTTTAAATTAAATAATGCAACCGGTGTTTCTATGTGGGATATAAGTCGCAATAACATAAGCAGCGATAAGTTTACGGATGCAGTGGCAGATACTATGGGTAATGTATATGTATCCGGTTATTTTGACGGTGTAAACGGCGGAGATTTGAGTGCCATGATCGTGTCGCCTGCAGGAGCTTTATCATGGAACTCTACGTTCAGTAACCCGTTAAGGACTAATGGCGGAGACAGAGCATACCAGATAGTGTTGGATAACAACAGGAATATTATAATAGCCGGAATCGCAGAAACAAGAGGCAGTGGAAGTGTTAATGCTGTTGATGTAGTGACATTAAGGTTCGATACACAGGCTATTACAGGAATAAAAGATGAGCAAGGCAAGCAAGCGGCAATGAGCGTGTATCCTAACCCGGCAAAAGAGAATTTAACGGTTAGCGTTACGGATGAAGCATTGATCGGAGCAACCATTACATTATATAATACGATGGGAGAAAAAGTAGTGTCTGAGAAATTACAGACACTTAAACAACAAATTAATTTAAATACAATAGCTAAAGGCGTTTATATTTTAACGGTAACAACGGGGCAGGGGCAAACAAGCAAGAAGTTAATAGTAGAGTAGGAGCCTCTCTCATTTAAAACCCCAATCGAATATTTCGGTTGGGGATCTTATAGAGGTAGTTTATTACTGCACATTAATTAACGTGACATCAAAAATCAACACAGAATTAGCCGGGATACTGCCTGAAGGTTGGCTGCCGTAGCCTAAAGCAGAAGGAATAAGTAATATACCTTTACCGCCCTTTTTAAAAAGAGGTATGCCTTCCTGCCATCCTTTAATTACGGATGCTAAGCCGAATGATGCACCCGTGGAGGCACTTTGATCGAACACGGTGCCGTTTGTTAAGTATCCTTTATAGTTAACCGTAACATTTGAGCTTGCATTGGGCTGTATACCTGTACCCTGTGTTGTTATAACGTAGTACAAACCATCGCTTGTAGACTGTGCATTAAGCTTATTGTCGGAAATATATTTAGTGATAATGTCGTTATCTGCCTTCGCCTGATCTTTTGCTTTTTTCTTTTTACAAGAAACAATTAAGCTTATTGATACAATAATAAAAAGACTAATGATGCCTGTTATAAGTTTATGTTTCATATTTAATTTTTATTTTTTGATGATTAATCTTTTTTCTTCTAATAGTGTTTTCAATTCACTTATAAAACCGCCTTGCCCGGGTATTATTTTTTCATTTGCTTCCTCAATGCTAAACCATTGCGCTTTATCAATTTCAGGAAAGGATTGTATCTTTCCCGACTTAGGCGGCCAGGGAATTTCAAAGGTATTACTTTTTAATTGTGTTACATCCATAGTCCCTTCCACGGCCCAAGCATGAATAAGCTTGCCGCTTTTTTGTTTGAGAGGTTTTAAAAGAATAAGTTCGCCGGTAACAGGCTGCCCTGTTTCTTCTTCAAATTCCCTTTTGGCAGCAGCAACGGGTTCTTCATTGTCATCAAACTCACCTTTAGGAATTGTCCATGCGCCCGCATCTTTCTTTGCCCAAAAAGGCCCTCCGGGATGCACTAATAAAACTTGCAGATTTTTTTTATGAATTTGATATAATAATATACCGGCGCTTTGTTTCATAGATAATTATGTAAATCTAATTTGGAGGTTTAATTTTATATATGTTCGACCATTTTCTTTGTATACTTCACCGAAACTATAACGGCCGGTACTGGCTTGTTCAAATTTGGTATTATTTATCAGGTAGTTCTGAAACTCATTACGGTTATATATATGATAACAGACTAATTCTCCGGTTTGTTTTACGATGATGATTCCGCCCGTGGCATCATATTCCCCTCTCCACGGTTCTGAAGGAGTCATTCCTAAAGCACTATCGGTTAAAAAATTTTTAAGTTTGTACTCATAAAACGGATGGCCTGAACTTAAATCAAATTCTTTTGGATTCTTAATATTAATTTCATCTAAAAGATCTTTTAAACGGCTTTTATTTATTAAATATTTATATAAAAGTAAATAGCTTAATATTTCAGGTAAGCCACTATCAATAAGTTGAAGATTTAATTTCAAATTTTTAGAGGTAATATCTCTAAACTCTATTCCTGCGCCAAGGTTTAATAATTTGCTTATTCTATTGCTTATTTTTGGTTCATCTGTAATCGAATTAATATCGATAATTTCTTGCTCTAAAAGGTTAAGATTTATAATCTCATAAATGAAATTTGTTGTGTCGCCTGCATTAAATAGAGTTGAATTTTTTCCTAACATTGATTTAATACTGAAACCTAATTCAGGTTGCATTCCCGTATTCAAATCATGGACTACTATTTTAATGTCAGACTTATCTGTTGATATTGCAGATAAGGAGTTTATATAAATATGATTTAAAAACGCTTCAGTTTCGGGGAAAGAAAAACTACGTCCTTTTGCTAAACGTAAACTATCAAGAAGATTTTGGGATTGATACATAAACTCTTCAATAGATAGATTTAATACTTTATCATTAGAGCTATTAGTAACTTCTATTGTCTCCTTAATTTTATATTCTATGGTTATGCCGTTTAATTGCCTAAGAATTTTTATTATAGGATAATGTATATTAGGAATTGAATTTAGGTTTGCATCTGCTGCATTTAATTTACCTTCTGCAAGCAATTTTAGGAAAACATAAATTTCACTCCATTCGCCTTTATTTCCTGACAGCATTTATTTTAATTCTTGCAGTTTTCAATAATTTATCTGCTGTGGCCTTAATAGCCGGTACTGCTACAGAATTTCCAAATTGCTTATACGCAGAAGCATCGGCGACCGGTATATCATAAATATCAGGAAAACCCTGTAACCTCGCCCATTCGCGTGGGGTCATTTTACGTACGCCTTCCCGGTTAACCACTCCTTTTATTTTTGTTTGAGGAGTGTAATCTGTTATACGATGATCTAATACTAAATTACGTTCACGGCCCATGCCACCGCACACTACCGCGTTGGCAATGCCTGTGTCAGGAATAATTTCAAAACCAAAGCCGTTGCCTTTGCTTGCATGTCTATCTCGATGACTATGCAATGTTTTCAAATACTGTGTCGATAAATAGTAACGTGTAGGTACTACTTTTTTTTCTTTTACTTTTGAAAAAGAAACTTTTTTTCCGCTTGGCTTCGGGTATTCAAATTGAGTCACTTTTAAATCCTTCCTAAAACCCACAATATAAATACGTTCTCTGTTTTGGGGAACTTCAAAATCTTTCGCATTCACTATTTTTGGTTCTGGAACGAAGTAGCCTAATTCATTACGCAATACATTTAAGATGGTTTCCAAAGTCTTTCCTCCGTCATGATTTCGCAGACCTTTTACGTTTTCTAAAAATATAGCTTTAGGTTTTTTTCGTTTAATGATTTCTGCTACATCAAAGAACAGAGTCCCACGGGTATCTTCAAAACCACCCCGCTTGCCGGCAATGGAAAATGCCTGACAGGGGAAACCTGCGCAAAGTACATCAAACCCATCGGGAATATATTTTTTTGTTTCTTCTTTTGTAATATCGCCAAAGGGGACTTCACCAAAATTTGCTCGGTATGTTTTTTGAGCCTGTTGATCCCATTCACTTGTAAAAACGCATCTGCCTCCAAGGCTTTCCATAGCTATTCTGAACCCGCCAATACCTGCAAATAAATCGATGAATCTAAATGTTGAACCTGCCTTGGTTTTAAATTTTGCTTTATTTACTTCTAAAAATAATTGTTTAAATACATTTTCTGTTGCGCTGGAAATTTTCTCTTCCGGAAATTTATAAGTAGCTATTTCCTTTATAAATTTTTCTGCATCTTTTTTATATGATTTGGCTTCAGGAGTTTCATAATTATGTAGGTAGTGCGTTATGATTGCCTTTTTATTACCGTGCTCTTCAAAATTAATTTTGAACCTTTTATCATCTAAATCTTCAATGGATATTTTTTCTTTTGACATCATTTATAGTAAGTTCAATTTTATCAATACAAGATGGTAAATTTTTCTCTATTTCTTTACCCCAAAAACGCAAAACTTTCCAATTATCTTTTAACAAAAAAGTGGTTACTTCCTTGTCTCTTTCAATGTTTAGTTCAATTTTTGCTAACCAGAATTCCCGGTTGCTCTTATGCTCCAGTTTTTTTGTTTCCCAGTTTTTACCATGCCAAAATTCACTGTCAACAAACACGGCAATCTTCCATTTTTTAAATGTCAGATCAGGCTTACCATAAACGGAACGATTATTTTTCCTGTACCTGTATCCCTTATTCCAAAGGGCTTTTGAAAGCAATACCTCTATTTTGGAGCCTTTACTTTTTACAGCCTGCATATTTTTGCGCCTTTGTTCTTTAGTAAGCTTATCCATTAAGCAAAATTAATAAGGCAAACGGTAATGGGATGTGAAATTATATTAAATTATAATAAAGCATTGCTATTACCCATAAGAGCAAAAATACTTTTTCGGAAGTAAAATGAAAGCGCAGATTAGATTAAACGGATAAAGAATAAATGAGCGCAGAATAAAAAGAGGCTGTTCTTGACTTAGAAGAACAGCCTCTTGTTAAAACAAACAAAATAGATTAGTTATTGCCTATTTCGCTTTCCTTATAGTTCCAATTACGCGCCTTCGTATTTTTGGCAAAATCATCTTATTTGGGGAATTTCACGAACAATACATACACATAAAGTCACAACAGGGTTTATTTATGCCTCAAAATCCCGGTATATCGTTTTATAATACAATATAAATTAAGTAACAGTATTTATTAAACGTTTAATTATGACACGTATCATTGTAGCAATAGCAGCCTTCACTTTAATGTTAAATCAAAATTTAATAAGCGGTGAACCAACAAAACCAATAGGAGATACAACGTATTGCGCCGAAATGAAAGACAGTAGCTTAGTAGTAATGCGAGACGGAGCTGTATTAACTGAAGACATTGTGTTTGACAATGGAACTGAGGTTAAAACCGATGGAAGGGTTATTTTCCCTGACGGTGTGACTGCAACTTTAAAAGCAGGTGACTGTGTAGATAAATCAGGCATTATTAGAGTAGAAAAAAATGTACCTATTAAATAGCAATAGTTGAAAATCTCATAAAAAAACCGCACTTATAATGTAAGTGCGGTTTTTTTATGAAAGTAATGTATTATTTAATAGATACAGGAACTTCCAGGTTTTCCCAGATAAGGGAAATGCCTGATGAGTTAACCGTATATTTTAAATGCTCTGCCATAGCAGATGATTTCTTTGGCTTAACGGTTACGCGTAAGGCGTCTTCTTTATCTTTATAATCATAAGCACCCCATTGTTTGGCTGTTTTATTAAAGATAATAGTCCATTCTTTTTCGTTAGGAATTGCAAAGAAACTATACTTTCCCGCAGGCAAGGATTTACCTTCCACTACAATAGCTTTATCGGTAGTAAAAGTGGTTGCTTCGTTAGCGCCTGTTCTCCATACTTTACCGTAAGGAACTAAATCGCCCCAAATTTTACGTGCCTTTACGGAAGGGCTTCCGTAATTAACGGTGATCATTGCATTGCCAACTTTACCGCTTACACTGTCGCGCGGGCTTTCCATCGGTTTTTGCGCGTTAGCGTTAAATGCGAGAAAGAATGAAAGGATAAAGGACAAGATGCTGGTTGTAATTGTTTTTTTCATAATAGGTTTGATTTGGTTATGGATTAAAGATACTATTATTTGCCGCCGTACTAAAAATTGGTGCTTATAATAAAGGGAATTTAACTTAAATTTTATGTTGTAAAGCCCCCGGCATTTTATCTTCCGCTAACCTGAGATAAACGCCGTTCATCAACCGAATTTTTATAAATAAAAGCCCTATTTTTAGTCTATGAATTTTTCATACTTCAATTTTTGGATCAGGAACATTATTTTATACCTGTTTTTTTGTGTGCTAGGGCTAATCATGGTGCTGCTGGATAAAAATCACCCTATCCATTGGCATGATAAAGTGTTGAAAGCGGTGTTTGAAGGTGCTGTTATTATTTTAATAGCACATATCCAAATATATATACATAATGTGTTTTTGTATAAAAAATATTTCGGGAAACACAACGTTAAATATATTATTGGAATAGTTTTTTTATTTACGAGTTATTTTCTCATAAATTATTTTACACCTTTCAGGTTCATGCAAAACGAAAGTCCTGTTACGATGGGCATTTCTATATTTTTTATTTACCTGATCGGCTTGGGCTTTTATTATACTCATAAAAACATATTAGAACGGAATTTATTATTTCAATCAGAATTAATAGAGCGCGATGAAGAGATCAGGCATTTAAAAGCACAGCTTAATCCGCACTTTTTATTTAACGCGCTTAACAACCTTTATGGAACAGCGCTTACAGAGCCTTCTGAAACGCCTGAGAAAATACTAGAGCTTTCTGAGTTGCTTCGTTATCAAATTGAATCTTCCAAAAAAGAACGCGTGTCATTAGAAGATGAAATCGAATTTATTAAAAAGTATTTGAGCTACGAGCGAAACCGCAATCCAAAGTTGCTTATTAAATTTGAAACAGATATTGATGCGGACAGGGTAACGTTATCGCCCATGCTGTTTATGCCTTTTATTGAAAATGCCGTTAAATACAGCAGTTACACGGATAAACCCTTTTTTTCTATATTTATTGAGGCGGACAAACGTAAGTTGATTTTTAAAATAAAAAATAACTTTACCGAAAGCGGAAGAAAGTTTTCAGGCACCAATACAGGGCTTTCTAACACAAAAAAAAGATTGGAGCTGATGTATAAAAACAAACACCAATTATTGATCAATGAGGCGGATGAAATCTACTCGGTTGAACTCATTATAAAATTATAAACACTTTTAGCATGAAATATAAATGCCTGATAGTAGATGATGAAGCACCCGCGCATAAAGTGTTGCACTCACACATTAGTAAAATAGAGCAACTCGAAATTGCAGGAGATGTTTATGACGGTAAAGAAGCAATTGATTTTATGCTAAAAACAAAGGTAGACCTTTTATTTCTTGACATTGAAATGCCCAAATTATCGGGCCTCGAACTCATGCAGTGTTTGCCTTATCATACGCCTATTATACTAACAACGGCTTACAGTAATTTTGGTTTTGAAGCTTATCAGCATGATGTGGTAGATTACTTACTAAAGCCGATTTCGTTTCCGCGGTTTTTAAAATCAATTAATAAAGTAATTAAGCTTATGGGCCCCGGAACCATCGAAGTTATTGAATTTCCCGACATTGAATTAAAATACGAAGGAGTTTTAAAAGTCATTAACACCAAACACATTTTATATATAGAAGCAGTTGGCAATTATATTAAAATTCATTTGGAGCATGAAAAACCGATGCTGGTCACACAGACGATGAAGTACATCGGGTCTTTGTTACCTCCTGAACATTTTACCAGGATTCATAAATCATTTATAGTAAAACGGGAAGCTATTACAGATATTAAAAAAACGGAAATTATCCTGTCGGATAAAACCGTACTGCCTATTGGGCGCAAGTACTCCGTATTATTGGAATAAAAAACCGCATAGCCTCACAGATCAAAAACTAAAAATGGTCTGTATTACTACGCGGTTATATTAGAGAGTACTAGTTCCCTAATTTCCAAAGCATTTTCCCGTGTAAAGAAACTGCTCCTAAAAATGTTTTTTCTTTTTTATACGGCATATTAAATTCAAGAGCTGTTGCCTCCACTATTTTCGAAATTTTAGGATAATGTACGTGAGAAATAGCAGGGAATAGATGATGTTCTACCTGGTAATTTAAGCCGCCTACCAAATAAGACACTAAGCGATTTTCAGTAGCAAAGTTCATGGTTGTTCTTAACTGGTGTTCAATAAAATTATTTTCGAGTGTGCCGTTTGTGACTAAAGGAAATTCATTCTCTTCTGTAACATGTGCTGCTTGAAATACTACCGCCAGTGTTAATCCTGCTACATAATGCATAATTAAATAGCCGGTTAACCAGTTTAAAAAAGTCATTTGAGGAATTATAAAATAAGGAATCAGCATATAAGCATAATACAACACTTTAGAAATGATAACAATTGCAATTTCTTTTCCGAAGGTAGTTTTAGCAGTTTTAAAATAGCCTTCTTTGTTATAACGAACAGCTTGTTTAAAATCTTTAACGGTGCTCCACATAAAGGTCATTAATCCGTAAAAAAACCAGGCATATAAAAATTGATATTTGTGCATTTTTTTCTTTTCGGCATGCGGTTCAAAACGCAAAAACCCTAAGGGTGCAATATCTTCATCATGGTCATGCACATTGGTGTAAGTATGGTGAATAATATTATGCTGAATTCTCCAGTTTAGTGAATTGCCGGATAATAAACCAATGGAGAAAAATCCTAAGATCTTGTTAAAAGCAGCGTTCTTGCTATAACTTCCATGGTTGGCATCATGCATTACGCACATACCGATGCCGGCCATGCCTAAGCCCATTAATACAGATAACAGCAACCATATAGCCTTGCTGTCAAAAACATTAAATACGATCAGGAAATAGGGAACGAGGTATGCGGCAAACATCACTACAGTTTTTAAGTAAA
>JBBRHI010000002.1:0-22259 GCA_038222995.1 Bacteroidia bacterium
TAACCGTCGCCTGGATATGACTTACCGCATAACACCTTCCATAAATGTAACGCGTTTAAACGGCTCGTTATTTATCGGTGAAGATTCCCTGTCATTCGGAGCAACACGCTACAGCATAAAACTGGTAGGCCCGGGATGGGGTGCGTTCGGATTCCCGGTATTCGTGCAGGGAAAAACATATACAGCCAAGATACACGGGGCTGAAATTTATACTAATACAGACACAGGCAATAAGGATACCGTTAGGTTAAGCGGAAATGCATTTGTAACAAACGGCTTGGTAGACGGAGCGGATCCCAATCCGGTAGCGCCAATGGTAAACGGGGAAGCGGTGTATACATTTATATGCGGTGAACCAAACAATGCTACCAATGTATTAAACCCTGCGTTGGATTATACAAAAGACATACAGGTAATAGTAGTGCCCGACGGAGCTGCCTCTGTTGTATGGGCGCCAAACGTTGTAACTATGCCTACAGCACCAAACTATCACAGTTATGTGTACGGCCAAAAAATTACAGGCACGGGAGTATCTACACAAGGTCCCGAAAAAGTGGATTACATTTTACGCGATCCTCCGGGTTCAGAAAGCTCTTCTAAATGGGGAACCGGAACAACGGTTACAAACGTATCTAGTTATTCAAGAGGCGTAAGCCAGGAATCAGAAACCACGGTGTCCGTTTTATTAGGTAAAAAAGCGTTGACGGGGGCCATTGCTTATTACGAGACCATTGAAGTGGATAATACCGTAGGACTAGGCTTTAGTAATACATACGCCAAAACAAATGATAATACGTATACAGAAACTATGACCACTTATAATACGGTGGCTACAAGGGATGATGCGGACAATGTTGGCGCACCGGCCGATGTATTTATAGGACGTGCAAAAAACTGGTTGGTTGGCCCGACCAATAATATTGAGCTAAGGCCAGCTGCCACATGTACCGCCGGCGGCGCATGCTTTGGCCCGACGGTAAACGGTTACCGTCTAGCAAAAACGGTTGGCTATGCTATTGCACCAAACGGTGTAAGAACACGCTTCTCCTACACTCAAAAAGAAATTGAAACGGTTGTGATTCCGACATTGGCAAGCATCCGTTCTACTTTTTTATTAAATAACCCTGCAAAATATACCACTCATATTCCTGCATCCAATCCGTTATTCGGTATCAATAACGATGATGTCTTGCTGGCGGCAAGATCCACCACAACGCCTGCTATATACGACCTGAGCGATACTACAGGGGCGTCTTACACCGTTCTGTGGTCCATCAGTAAAGACCCTACAAAAAACACGATCGATTCGGTAAGAGTCATTAATACGCAGATAGCCTTATGGAAAAGAGCCCTTGCTCAAAATGAGAGAGAAAAATACATGTGTTTAAATAATTTGGGAGGTGCAAGCCTCGTGGATAATTTTACCTTAGGTTCTGCTATTGTGTCAAATTCGTATTCATTAGATATGGATAATACCCATACCGAAACGTACGAATTAGCTTTAGGCTCAAATGCAAAAGCCACACTGGGCGCAGCCATAGGCGGTATTGGCTTTAAAGCGGACATTTCCTTAAGTGTATTTGAAACAAGAGGCGATGCTACATCAAACGGCGTTACAACCTCTTCCACCTTTGAGTATACCTTAACCGATGGGGATCCGGGAGACATTATGAGTATTGACGTATACAAATCGCCGGAAGGAACAGGAAACGTATTTATTACGCGTGGCGGACAAACCATGTGTCCTTACGAAGATGCCGTTAACCTGCACTATTATAATCCTTCAAATCCAAACGCAGAAGTCGGCTCACACTCCTATAACGCTGCCGGGTATTATGTATTGGCAAATGCAACCGTACAGCGCGAAATGCCGCATATTGTTGTTACACCGGCTATTCAATATAACATCCCGTCTAACCAGCCGGCGTCCTATCAGTTATTATTATCTAACCAAAGCCCCTTAACCGTTAACAACGATATTAACTTACAGGTACGCGTGGCAAGCACAAGTAACCCGTATGGCGCCGTATTAAAAATTGACGGAAATGCTGCAAATGAAATTCTTCTTATCCCTTCGGGCGGTTCAGTAGTTAAAACATTAACCATTGAGCGCGGGCCTATTGAAATAAATTACGATAGTTTAATGGTGATATTCAGTTCGGCCTGCAGCGAAGACATTGCCGATACAGCTTATGTAACGGTTCATTTTATTCCAACCTGTACCGACCTCGCACTTATTAATCCAACCAATAACTGGGTTATAAATAACGGGAATAACAACCTGGCAAACATACAGGTATCCAATTATAACTATAATTACGGAACTGCCTCTATTATAACCGGCACTACCACCACTATTTTAGGATTAAATAAAATTGGTGTCGAGTTCAGGCCTTTGAACTCAAATGTATGGACTGAGTTTAACGCCTTTTATAAATACCCTTCAGGCACGTTACAGGATACCATTCCGAATAACCAAGTGTATAGCGATTACAATTGGAACATAGCAACCGTGCCCGACGGTAATTATGAATTAAGAGCCATATCCTATTGCTTAAATAAGGACGGTAGTTTCTCAACCGTTAGTTCGCCGGTATTTGCCGGTATTATGGACCGTATTAATCCCTCACCGTTTGGTACGCCAACTCCGGGAGACGGGATACTTGATCCTAACGACGATATTTCCATCCAGTTTAATGAGCCTATTGATATCAGTAGTTTATCATCTATGAATTTTGATATCAGGGGTGTGTTGAACGGAACAAACATAAGGCATGCAGAAAGCTTAAATTTTGACGGAACAGCCGGTTATGCGGAAGTGTTAGGCGGAGTAAGCATACAAAAACGTGATTTCACCATTGAGTTCTGGTCAAAATTAAATGCAACCAATATCGATCAGACAGCCATAAGCCAAGGAACGGATCCTGTACAAAGAATGAGCATCGGGTTTGATAATACCAACAGGTTAAAATTTACTTTAGGTAATCAAACCGTGTTATCTACGGCACCCGTTACCATACCAACCAGTTGGCATCACTATGCTGTGGTATACGATTACACAGGTACAGATGCAAGCGTGTATATTGACGGGGCACTTGCCGGAACCAACAACAACTTTACGGTAGACTATGTAGGTTCAGGGAAATTAGTGTTTGGTAAAGCCATTCCCGCAAACAACAGTTTCTTAAACGGAAACCTGCAGGACGTTAGGTTATGGAACAAAAAACGCAGCATTTCCGAGATTACAGTAACAATGAATAAAGTATTAAACCGCAATCAATCAGGCTTATTATATAACTGGAAAATGGATGAAGCGGAAGGTGTTATATCAAGTGATGACATCAGGAGCAGGAACGCTAATATTGTGGCGGCGACATGGGAGATAAGCCCTAACGGAAACGCAGCTCAGTTTGATGGCATGGATGATAACATACAAGTATCATCCGGTAATATTCCCATCACTACTGAAATGGATTTCACGTTGGAATTCTGGTTCAATTCTACTCAAAGCGCCCAGGCAACCATGTTCTCTAACGGTAAGGGTGATGGTGTAGGACCGGATTCATTGAATTCATGGAACATTCAGAAAGATGCATCAGGCGCTATACATGTTTACCATAATGGGTTGGATTTTGTTGCCACAACCACAAATTATTTCGACGGTACGTGGCACCATTTATCATTGGTAATGCAGCGCGGCGTTAATCTTTCGGCGTATATCGACGGCAATCTTCAAAACTCTGTCCAGGCATTACCGTTTAAAAACATGTCAGGTTCTTATTTATATTTAGGAGCCAGGGCATATTTGGTAAGTAACGTTATTACTTACGATAATTTTTATAACGGAAAAATGGATGAATTCAGATTATGGAATACATCCCGTAAAGCAGAACAAATTAAGCGTGATAAACAAAACCGGATGCTGGGTAACGAATACGGCTTACAGGCGTTTATTCCTTTTGAGAGTTATGCTATTGTATTGGGCACACCATCATTAACGCCTACGTTTAATAATCAATCGGTAAATACCTTAACGGTTAATGCTCAAAACGGTACTCAATCCATTACGCAAACGCCCACTATTAAATTGCCGCGCCCTATTCAAGCGGTTAACTATACATGGTCTTTAAATAATGATAAAATTATTTTAACTACCACATCATCGCCCGAATTAATTGAAAACGTAACATTGGATATAACGGTTAAAAATGCTTACGATATGCACGGTAACAAAATGCAGTCACCAAAAACCTGGATCGCTTACATTAATAAGAACCAGGTAAAATGGCAGGATGACCAATATAACTTTGATAAAACGGTGGATAGTACCATTACTTTTACGGCACCTGTTGTAAACACCGGGGGCGCCTTAAAAACGTTTACCGTTGCGGGATTGCCGAGTTGGATGACTTCTAATATCACCGGCGGAACCATTGCGCCAAACAGCACACAAAACATTGTATTTACGATTCCGGCAGGCGGAAGCATAGGCGATTACAGCGCAGACGTAACGGTAACCACCGATTTTAATTATGATGAGGTGTTACGCGTCAATTTAAAAGTAAGAGGCTCGGTTCCAACATGGACGGTTAACCCGGCAAATTTTCAGTATTCCATGAATATTTTCGGACAGATGAGAATTGATAATGTAATTGCCACTAACCCCGAAAATAAAATTGCGGCATTTCATAACGGAGTTATTTGCGGCGTAGCAGATTTACAGTATATACCTGCTTACGATAGATACGAGGTTTTCTTGAATGTATACAGCAATAGCGTTACAGGCGATTCTATTAAATTTAATATTTATGATGCGACGAGCGGCCTTACATTTGTAAACGTAGTGCCATCGTTGGTATTTGTAGAAAACGATGTGATAGGAACTGTGACGAATCCCATCACGTTTATTGCTAACACGGAAATTTCTCGTAACATCCCTTTAAACGTGGGCTGGACCTGGATCTCCTTACCGTTACAATCCACTAAACTAAGAACGGGTAATTCATTAATGTCAAGCGTTCGCTCAACTGCAGGCGATATTATAACAGGTACTTCCGATTATGATCAATACGATCCGGGTACAGGTTGGCTGGGAAACATCAGTCAGGGTGCAGGCTTCTTTAATAACCAAACCTATAAAGTTAAATCGGCAACCATTGATACATTAGTGCATATAGGAAGCCGCATTCATCCTGATTCAGCAAGAGCAGCAATAAATGTTGTACCGGGCTGGAACTGGATAGGCTACATTTCTAATAAAAATGTGTTGGTAAATGAAGCATTAGGAAATTATAATGCCATTACCGGCGATTTAATTAAGAGCCAGTATGAGTTTGCGTATTATGATAATGCTACAGGTTGGGTAGGCAGTTTAACTTATATGAAACCTACACTGGGTTATATGTTGAAGTCAATTGGATCAAGTGTGTTCCATTATCCGTTATCTACCTTTGTAGGCAGGTATGCTTCACCAAATGTAACAAGTGTAAGCCAAACCGCTTTTCCTTTTACGCCTGAGTTATACGCAAACACTATGTCAGCTATCATTACAGGAAATATTTGTACAGATGTGCTTGATAAAGGAAATGTGGCCATTGGGGCGTTTGATGCTACTAATACATTAAGAGGGTATACCAACCCGGTTATAAACCCGGCAAACAATACGTATAATTTCTATTTAACGGCATACAGTAATACGGATGGCGAAGCATTAAAATTAAAATACTTTAATGTAACGGACGGTTCTGTTTTACCGACAGCGGGTATACTCACATTCACTACAAACAGCCTTGCAGGAACATCTGCCGCACCGTTTAGTGCAAATGTGGCAGACTCTCTATCGTGTAGACCTTTAATTGTAACAGGAGTAAAGGATATGAACACGGAAACAAACATGGCGGTTTATCCGAATCCGTTTACGGATAACGTAACTATTAATTTTAATACAACGGTTTCAGCAAAAGTAGAGCTGGTAGATGTATTAGGCAAAGTGGTTTATGCGGCAAGTATAAAAAACAAAAAAGAATACAACATCGCATTAGGAGCAAACAGCACTATTGTAGCGGGAATGTATTACCTGCGCATTACAGGCGATGTGAATGATCAGATCAAATTAATTAAAATCAAATAATTTTTATCCGGGGTTTTCTTTAGTACTAAAGAAAACCCTTAATAAATCACATTACATATGAGCATAGCAAAACGTTTATTTTTAATACAGGTTTTAATACAAGTCTCCGGTAAGCTTATGGCGCAGGCACCCTCTACATGGACAGTCAATGCTGCCACATTTCAATACCAAATGTCGGTAACCTGTAAAGCAACACAAGCTTGTGTTGACCTGGCAGACACTAATAATTACATTGCCGCATTTGTCGGCACAGAATGCAGGGGAGCCGTAAAAACAAAAGTTGCTTTCGGGACAAGTAAACTTGCGTTGCTTACCATTAAAAGTAATGTTGTAAGCGGAGAAAATGTAAAGTTTAAAGTTTACAAAGCATCCGGTAATACAGTGTTTACTCCCTTGGATTCAGTTATATTTAACCAGGGGACACAAATGGGGACATTATCTAATCCTTTTGTGTTGTATACAAATCATCCGCCTATAGATATAGCACTTTCAAATTATACAGTTACGGAACACGCTCCTTTAGCAAGCCTTATAGGAACGTTATCAGCAACAGATCCGGATCCGGGAACTACCGTGTTTAATTATTCTTTAACAACGGGTCAGCCTGAAAACACACAGTTTTCAATAACGGGCAATCAGCTTTTGGTGAATGCAGATTTCGATTACGAATTGGATTCTGTGAAACTAATAGAAGTTCATGTAGATGATAACGCAGGTTGTTCTTATGCAGAAACGTTTACCATTACTATTATCAACGGAATTGATCCGTTTGATATTATTTTAGATACTACAACCATTACTGAGGATAATGAGCCGCTGTTTCACGTCAGTAAAGTTCGTACAGTGGGGATTAATCATCCAACTTCGTTTACTTATGCGTTAGTACCGGGGGCAGGTGATGAAGATAACGCAGAGTTTGAGATCGTAAATGATAACCTGGTTATTCTTTATAAAACAAACTATGATGTAAAACAAGTATATCACATCCGGATCAGGGCAACAGACCTTGGCGGCTCAGTTGAAGAAAAGGCATTTGACATTGCCATAACCGATATTGCCGGAAATACGATCCCCTTACCTTCTACCAATTACATTTCTCCTAACGGCGACACTAAAAATGATTTCTGGAAGATTGAAAGCGTTGATAATTATAAAGACTTTGCATTACAGATCTTTGATCAGTTCGGGCATATTATTTTTGAAGTACCAAACAATTATAATAACGAGTTTGACGGGAAACTAAACGGTAACCCTTTACCGACTGGTAATTATTATTACGTTTTTAAAAACGAAAAAATAACCTACAAAGGAAACATCACTATTGTAAACTAGAACAAGACAACAAACAAACATCACATGAAAAATATATTCTATTCCCTCTTCCTGCTACTCGCGCTCAAATCAGGGGCGCAGGTACTGTCTTACGACTTTTATGCCTTTAAAGTAAATAATATGTATAACGTTAATCCTGCCTATACCGGTAAAGACGAAGGTTTTAATATTGTGATGGCAGCTCAAACTCAAAACAAAGGCGTATCCTATGCAAACAAAAACTATATGCTTGGCATGCACGGAAGAGTTTCCAAAAAGCAGGCGCTCGGTATAAAGATCATCTCTGATACAAGAGGCGCATTTCAGGTGTTGAAGGCCGACCTTTCGTATGCGTATTTTGCAAAGATCTCCAAAGATATGAAGCTTACGTTGGGCTTATCGGCAGGCCTTTTAAAGAATAGTTTACTAATGAACAGGATCGATAATTTTCAGTCGCTCGATCCAACGGATCCCACGTTAACAAAGTCCTATTATAATACTAACCAGTTCGCTGCCGGGGCAGGAATTTTATACACTTTTAAAGGATTAGAGGTAAGTTTTTCAATGCCGCACATTATCTTAACTAACCAAGCGGTAAGCGGCTATGTAAATGCGGCCGTATTTTATACCATTAAAGCAAGTGATGATTTTAAACTAACGCCCTGGATCTGTTATCAAAATATACCGGTTACTAAAAATGTATCGTCCCTATTTCTGAAAGGCACCTATAAAGATATGCTTTGGCTGCAGGTCGGCTATCAAACAAACCGGTCATTCGCTGCCATGTTCGGCGTTAACATTGAGCACTTAAGTATAGGCTACGGCTACCAATCAAGCAACAGGCAGTTCGGCACGGTAACATCAGGCCTGCATCAAATAACATTCGGTTTCAAAATTACGGAAGTACCGGAGTTAATACACCGCATCCTGCCAAAGATGTAATACGGGTGGCGCCTTAGATTAAGGTGCAGTTTGTTTAGTTGCTATTGAATGATTGTTTAAATTCTAATGGTGTCATGTTTGTTTTGCTCTTGAATAGTTTGCTGAATGATTGTGAACGCTCAAAGCCTAATTCGTAAGCAATCTCACTAACCGATAAATTAGTAGTTGACAATTTTTCCTTTGCTTTGTCAATCAATTTATTGTGTATGTGTTGCTGTGTGCTTTGTCCTGTGAGGTTTCTAAGCATATCGCTTAAATAGTTGGGAGAAACATTTAATTTGTCTGCAAGGTATTGGACTGTTGGAAGTCCCAACTGAAAAACTTTTTCTTCCTTAAAATAGGCTATCAATAAATTTTCCAACTTTATAAGTAAATCATTATTTACCGTTTTACGTGTAATGAATTGCCTGTTGTAAAAGCGATTGGAATAATTGAGCAACAACTCCAAATGAGAAACCATTACATCCTGACTGTAATGGTCAATGGAAGAATTATATTCTTGCTCAATATTTTTCATTATCCCTTCCAACATTTTTTCTTCTTTATCTGAAAGATGCAAGGCTTCATTAACGGTATACGAAAAGAAACCATATTCTTTGATTGTTTTGCCCAACGAATAATTTCTGATGAAATCGGGATGAAACATAATTGACCAACCCGAACAATCACGGTTATCATCACTGTCTATGGCAATAATTTGTCCGGGGGAAATAAAGCTCATGCTGCCTTCGTCAAAATCATAATAATTTTTACCGTATCTCATTTTACCTTTAAAATCCTTTTTAATAGAGATCAGATAAAAATCAAATGCTATAGCTTCAATCTTATTACCGGAAATGTTTTTTATATCCGAATGATGAAGCAGACTAATCAAAGGATGTTCCGGCTTCGGCAATGAAAAAAAAGTGTGCCACTGAGAAATAGAACTTATTATTTGCGGGCTATTATTAGTTTTTTTCATTTAAACAAAAGTAAGTAATTGAAACAGGGAAAGTTTAAATTACTTTCCCTGTTTTATATATCTAAGATTTATCAATTCCTGCTAAGGAAGCCGCATCGTAGCGAGCGCCGGTTGAAAAGCCTAAAGGAACAATGTTTTCTAAATGTTGCATTTCTTCCGCGCTTAAAATTACGTTAGATGCTGCAATATTTTCTTCAATGTATTTTACACGTTTGGTTCCGGGTATTGCAACGGCACCTTTTGCAAGTACCCATGCAATAGCTAATTGAGATGAAGTAATTCCTTTTTTAGTTGCTAAGGTTTTTATTTCGTTTATGAGTTCAATGTTTTTATAGAACTGCTCGCCTTGAAAACGAGGAATGCTTTTTCTGAAATCATTTTCGGGAAAATCATCCGGCGACTTAATTTCTCCATTTAAAAAACCTCTACTTAACGGAGAATAAGCAACAAGGCCAATTCCCATTTCCTGAAGTGTATTTAAAATACCGGTTTCTTCAACACCTCTTTCAAATAAGGAGAATTCTGTTTGCACAGCGGTTAATGGATGCACGGCATGCGCTTTTTTAATGGTAGCGGATGATACTTCTGATAAGCCGATATATTTTACTTTACCTTCTTTTACCAATTCGGCCATAGCAGCAACGGTTTCTTCAATAGGTGTGTTGTAGTCGAGACGGTGTAAATAATAAAGATCTATATGATCTGTACCTAAATTTTTCAGTGAACGCTCTAATGCTTTTTTTACATATGCAGGTTTACCGTTAATCTGCCATGTTAATTGCTCATTGTCGTCAACTTCAAAACCGAATTTGGTGGCAATAATGTATTTATTCCTGTTGCCTTTAATGGCTTTTGAAATTAATCGTTCATTTTGTAACGGGCCATACAAATCAGCTGTATCTAAAAAATTGCCCCCTAATTCTAACGAACGATGTATGGTTGCTATAGATTCTGTTTCATCTGCTTTTCCATACATATCATTACCGGCAATCTGGCTCATTCCCATACAGCCAAGTCCTTGAACAGGAACAACAAGTCCCTGACTTCCTAATTTTACTTTTTTCATGCTGCTCATATTTTTTGTTTTTAATGTTACACAAAGGCCCATAAAATTTCGCTGCAAAAAATAACCAAATCTCGGTTAGTTGTATCCAAAGCAAGGATTGTTGGACAATTGCTTTTAAGCATTACACTATCGCCACTAAACCGCATCGCCAATTAAATGATTGTTTAAATTTAACGGTGTCATATTTGTTTTGCTCTTGAATAGCTTACTGAATATTGTGAATGCTCAAATCCTAATTCATAAGCAAATTCACTTACGATAACCGGGTACCGTATTTTATACCATCAAAGCAAGCGATGACTTTAAACTAACGCCATGGATGTGTTATCAAAATACACCGGTGCTAAAAATGTCGTCCCTATTAAATTTAGAAATCCCGGTTTCTGAAAACACGGAATTAGTTTAACTCTTTTGGCAGGAAGTCAATCAAATAATGCGTTTATTTACATCGTATTAAAACTAAAGATTTAAAAAAAGCTTTATGCGCCCGACAAAAGTAAATAAAAGAACATTGCCTAAACGTAAACCTGCAAAGTCTGCTAAACCCATTGGTAAAAACTCAACAAAAAAGCCCAAAGCTAAACCCCTGTTTACGTTAAAAGGAATTCCCGGAAAATATAAAGTAGTATGTGACATCGTATTAAAGCATGCTACTTCACAAGCAGAATGCAACGAATTATTATTAGCCGGCGTTAATGCTTTTGAAACCTTACACGAAACGGAAACCCCCGAAACTGCCGCTAAAATGGAGGAACAAATTGTTACTAAAGCTATTCTTCTTAAAAAAGAAACGTTTAAGCAAATAGATTAATAATAACGTTATTAATCAATTGAAACACATGTTATGAATTTGAGCAGAATATGGAACTTCTTTTTAAGCGATTTGAAACACTAAATGCCAAACTGTGTAAAATGATGATCAAGGTGCTTATAGAATTGTATGCTCCATTCCTTTGCGGTTAACGGACCAAAGGCGCCACTGTCTTTCCCTTCAAAATAAGAGGTGCCTTTTGCTTCCGTTTCTTTAATGTTAGCGATGAAGCGTGCTTTTTCCTTTTCAAAATCACGTTCGTCGGCTACAATAAAATCGGGAGATGTGCGTGAATTTTTAGCATATGGTTTTTCTCCTACCACTATTTTCTTTACAAATAGCTTTAGCATCAGTTTCGTAAAAAAAGAAGGGTTGGATTCTTGTTTACCGTAAACAATATCATAAGGTACGCTTAGGTGTGCGAGCATTTGCGCCGAATTCATTTTCCCCCATACAGGCTTGGTTGTATTAGATAGTTTGTCTAAACGGTTAAGTGTTGCTGTAGTTGTAGCAGGATCAAAGGTGTTAAGAAGTGTCATAATTAAGGGGTTTGAGGGTTAATAGGGTTTGTTTTAAAAGATCTTACGACCATAATAATACCAATAATGATAAACGGGATACTTAAAATCTGGCCCATATTAATCGGCAAAGCATTTTCAAAAGCTTCCTGGTTCTCTTTCATAAACTCCATTAAAAAACGGAAGCTGAACATTAAGATGCAAAACAACCCAAACATAAAACCTTTTCCAAAATCATTGCGTTTCTTTTTCCAAAGCCAATAAAATAATATAAACAGGAAAAGATAGAACAGTGCCTCATACAATTGAGTAGGATGTCTTACCGGTATAGGAATTCCTTTTTGTAAAAAATCATATTGGTCTTCATCGTTGAGCGGAAATTTAAAGCCCCATGCTACATCCGTTATTTTTCCTACAATCTCGGAATTCATTAAGTTACCGAAACGAATACACATACTCGCCAAGGGAACAACAATGACTAAACGATCAAACAGCCACAACCAGCTTTCTTTTGTTTTCCGGCAATATAACCACATACCCGTTAAAATACCTATAGCACCTCCATGGCTGGCCAAGCCGCCTTCCCAGATCTTTAAAATTTCTAATGGATGGTGTGAATAATAGCCCCATCCGTAAAATAAACAATGGCCTAAACGTGCGCCGAGTATAGTGGCAACGACGATATAAAGGGTTAATGTATCAAGTTCTTTATCGGTTCGGCCTTCTGTTCTGTATACCCGGTTCATAAAAAAATGAGATCCGATAAATGCGACGGCCCAACTTAAACCGTACCAACGTACAGGCCAGTCGATTCCCGGAATGGTAAAAATTTCAGGACTCGGACTCCAATTAATAAAAAGTGATAGCATGACGTAAAGATATTAATCTAATTTAAAACAACAGTATTTTATACGCTCTCCTTTATCCGTAAACAGTTTTTCGTAATAGGTTTTTATCTGTGTAAGCTCCTCACGGCCTTCGGGACAATTATTATAGAGGTCGTTTGTAGCAAAAACCAAAGGAAGCTTATTTTCTTTTATCACCTCTATGGTATATTCGTAAAAGCCCGTATTATCGGTCTTTAGATGCACCAAGCCGCCCGGTTTCAAAATAGTTTTATAGCGCTTTAAAAAAAATTCGGGATTGGTTAAACGCTTACGCTCTCTTGTTTTTTGAGGTTGAGGGTCGGGAAATGTGATCCAGATTTCCGACACTTCATTTGCGCCGAAACAGTATTCTATAAAATCAATGCGGGTTCTTAAAAAAGCGACGTTATTTAAATCATGATCAATAGCATGTTTAGCACCGGTCCATATTCGGTTACCTTTAATATCAACACCTATAAAGTTTTTATCCGGGTTGTTTTCCGCTAATCCGATCGTATACTCGCCTCGCCCACAGCCCAATTCAACCACAATCGGGTTATTGTTTTTAAACACTTCCTGATGCCATTTACCTTTTAAGGACAGGCCTTGAGGAAGTTGCTCAAAAAACAGGTCAAAGCTGTTGGGAAATGTATTTAAATCGGCAAATTTTTCGAGTTTACTTGGCATAGATTTACGAATAGAACGCAAAAATACTAAAATTTGATAATGTATTAATAATGTAACATTTTGCCCTTAATTTGCTACATTCGTGCTACTAAATTTTATGTATGGACTTTAATTATAACAAAACAAAGATCGTTGCCACTATGGGCCCGTCAACCGAAAACATTGCTGTTTTAGAAGAAATGTTTTTATCGGGATTGGATATTTGCCGTATTAATTTTTCGCATGGCGATTATGAGCCGATCAAGCACGTTATTGATAATATCAGAACATTAAATAAAAAATTAAATCGTCACGTTGGTATTTTAGGAGATCTTCAAGGCCCAAAACTGCGTATCGGGAAAGTAAAAGATAATGCGGTTGATTTAATTAACGGTAACGAAATAACCATTACAACTAAGGAATGCGAAGGTACCGCAGAAAAAATATACATTACCTATCCCCAGTTTCCGCAGGATGTGAAAGTAGGAGAGTTTGTATTAATTGACGACGGAAAAATTACATTAAAGGTATTAACGACCAATAAAAAAGATGAAGTGGTTGCCAGTATTATTGCCGGCGGTATATTATCTTCTAAAAAAGGAGTGAACTTACCGAATACTAAAATTTCATTACCGTGCTTAACGTTAAAAGATCTGCGTGATTTGGATTTTGCATTGGAAAATAATTTTGAGTGGATCGGATTATCCTTTGTACGAAGTGTTACAGACATTGTTGAATTGAAAGAAATTATTCGCTCTAAAAAGAAAAAAGCACGCGTTATCGCAAAAATAGAAAAACCTGAGGCTATTAAAGAAATTGATAAAATCATTGAAGTAACCGACGGTGTAATGGTAGCGCGCGGCGATTTAGGTGTTGAAATGCCGATGGAAGAAGTGCCTTTGTTACAAAAAATGATCGTTAACAAATGTATTTTAGCATCGAAGCCTGTAATTATTGCCACACAAATGATGGAAAGTATGATCACTGCGTATACTCCCACTCGTGCGGAAGTTAATGATGTTGCCAACGCTGTATTGGATGGCGCTGATGCGGTGATGTTAAGTGCAGAAACATCGGTAGGGCGATACCCGATAAAGGTAATTGAATACATGCGCCGTATCATTACACAAATAGAAAATAACGGTTCTATTTACTACAAGGAGCATGAGCCGGAGTTAAAAACAGTAACGTATATTACCGATAGTATTTGCTATAACGCCAGTGTTATGAGTAAACAGGCCAACGTAAAAGCTATTATATCTATTACAAATTCAGGGTATACGGCATTTAAATTAAGCAGCCACCGACCGAAAGCAAATATTTTTATTTTTACGGACAATGAATCTTTATTAAACGCTTTAAGCCTTGTTTGGGGTGTACGCGGTTTTTATTATGATAAATACGAAAGCACCGATCAAACCATTACTGATTTAAAAGATTTTGTAAAAGCAGGTGGATTTGTAAAAGCAGATGACCTTGTAATTAATTTGGCGAGTATGCCGATGAAAGAAAAAGGCAGAACCAATATGCTTAAACTGAGTTATATTCAGTAGTTAAGAAAAACTATAATTTGTGGTATTTTTATCGCCTGTTTTTTTTAATAATCCTGATTCGTAAGCTTGTTTTAAATCTCTGCTCCCGGTGGCAGATGAAATTTCCTTAAAGGCTCTTAAATACTCACGGCGGGAAAAAGATTTATTTTTCGTTGATTCTTTAAACAATGCTATCCTGCCCCGCCAAGTAAGTGTTTTATTTTGTGTTTTTAAAACATCTTCTAACGATTGTTCAATAACGCTTAGCATAAATTCTATAAAAGCTGTTGATTTACCTTGCTTGTCAGATATGCCAAGTGCCTCATAATATTTATACTGTTTTTGCTTTATAACGAATTCAATAGGCAAAAATTCAAAAACCGGTGAATACTCTTTTAGAATAAGTGTTTGCCACAGCCGCCCTATTCGCCCATTACCGTCCATGAATGGATGAATAAACTCAAGCTCGTAATGAAAGACACAACTTTTAATTAAAAGTATTTCATCATCTTTCTTTAAGTAATTAAACAAATCATTTAGTAAAGACTGTATCATTTTTCCGGGAGGAGCTAAATGAGCCAATTTCGAACCTTTTACAATTCCAACCGATTTGGTTCTTAATTTTCCGGGATTTTCGATTAAACCGGTCATTAATAATTTATGAGCTTTACACAAAGATGTAAAGCTTGTATATTTTAGTTCACTTAATTTGTTATAAGTAGCTATAGCGTTTTTTACTTCAAGAATATCTTTTTTAGGAGCAAGCACTCTTTTGTTTTCTAAAAGGGCAGTAATTTGTTCAACGGAAAGCGTATTGCCTTCAATTTCTAAGGAAGACTGAATCGTTCTAATTCTATTTTTTTTTCTGAGTTCTGTTGGTGGTTTTTGCAGGTGTGAAGCATTAATTTCACCTATTTTTTCGGAAATAGAAACTAATTGCTTTAATATAATATGTGTTATTTCGTAAGGTGGCTTCATTATTTGATAGTATCATATGATACTATCAAATATAGTTATTTTTCATCATTCCTAAAATCAGTCATGTCACGCCTGTCTTTTTTAGTAGGCCTGCCGGCACCTTTATCGCGCAACATATTCGGCATAAAAAACACGGAATCTGCTTTTTCTGTTTTGTCAACGGGAGGTGTGTGATCAATATAGTTTTCTTTAGCAATTTCAAAGCTTTGGCGTTTATCAATGATACCGGTTACTTCAATTATTTTTTTAAGGCCCTGCGGATATGAAAGGGTATAGCGTTCACCGATCTTTACGATGTGCGCTGCCTTAACCAATACATCATTCAGTTTTACCTTATTATTCTTAATGGCATCACCGGCAAGTGAACGGGACTTGTACATCCGTATAGCCCATAAATAACTGTCTAATCGTATATCTTTTTTATCCATTATAAATCAATCCGTAACAAAAATAAGAAAATGTTAGAGGCTTGAAAACACTATTTTTCTTTAGTTAAAACTTCCTTCGCCCTTGTGCTGTAAAAGCCTTTGCCGGTTACAATAGATTTTAGTTGCTCAACAGCTTTATCCGTTTGATTTGTATTTAATAAGCATAAGGCTAAATAAAAATCCGACTCCTGATGAAAAATATTATTATCGGTATCTAAGTTTTTCTGAAAATAGGTTTGTGCTAAACTATATTTTCCGGTAAGGTAATAGCACATCCCTAAGTAAAACTGTGCATTAGCATCATTTTTATTAAAGTCATATAACAGGTTTAATTCTTCAATACAATTCACATAGTGTTTTGTATTAAATAATTTCATAGCCCGTTGAATAATTTTATGCGCTAAATAATTATCAGAATAGTTAAACCTGTTATTTTCTACAGCGCCTTTATTTTCATATTGGGCCGAAAGCCCTGAATTTACTGATAAATCAATAGACCGGCTTTGTTTAAAATAATACAAGCGGTAATTTGTAACTTTTAAATTATTAATAAACACGACCGGTGCATTTGGAGAAAAACTTAAAATAATCTCTTCGTTGTTTTCCGGTTTCGGTTCCGGAAACTCAATCGCTTTGCTATTCATAGGTTCCGGGACATCAATTGTAACGGGAGTTTCTTCTATTTGGTCAGACACAGAATTATAATGTTCAATATCTTTTGCAATTACCGGCTTAGTCTCCGGGAAAATCGTGTCGGAAGGATTAACCGTATTTAGTGCGTGCTGAGGTTTTTCCGGTTCTATCAATTGAAAGACAGAAGGATGTGTTTTGCTTTTTTGAAAAATAACAAAGAATACAGAGATCCCTATAAATAAGCCGCATAATAAGCTGACAATAATTGTATTAAAATTTCCGGGTGTTCGACCTGTTTTTTTATCTATCAATACATTTAGTTTATCAATATCCGTATTAGTGACATTGAATTGCTCAAAGGCTACTGATGACAGGTAATTCAGGTCATCCTGCTGCATGCTTCTTTCCAAATCCCGTTTTTGGTCTTTTGGTAAATTTGCATTTTTATGTATGTCGTCAGGCTTGATCATTTGGGGTTGTTTATACGCGTTTGTTCTTCAATCAGTAATTTTAAATTTCTTTTTCCGTTTTGGATATGGCTTTTAATTTCATTTAAACTTAAGCCTGTTTCAACCTCAATATCCCGGTAACTTTTATTTTGGAGGTAAAATAATTCTACACAGATCCGTTGCTTTTCTTTTAATTTTGGCAACGAGTTTTTCATTTCTTCCAACAGTACATCGTCACTTATACTTGCAATTTTTTCTTCCGCCTCATAAGTTGAATCTTCATACTCAAACTCATAATATGATTTTATGTTTTTAGCGGTTGTTTTATTTTTCCGGATTAACGAAATGCAATGATTACGTACCACAAAGCTTAACCATGCTTTAAAATTAGTGATCTCACGACTATTAATATCCAACATCATTTTTTCAAATAGTTGCATAGTGGCATCCTGCGCTTCATCTTTATCCTGCAGGTAAAACAAACAAGTACCGTATACAACAGTTACATGCTTCTTAAACAGGTCGGCAAACAATTCCTTATCACCGCTTTGTTTATAGTGCTTCAACAATTCTTCGTCGCTTGTATATTCTTTTTTCTTAAAAAGCCACATATATGTATCAGACGTTTATAGTTTCATATTCCATAAAAATAAATTAAACTATTTTTCCGGGTTAATTTATGGAATGACTCATGAACTACGTCTTAAAGTTAAAGAATGCATTTTATATAAATAAGTTTAATTTTAAAAACCAAACATCATGAAACATTTAAAACTATTCAGCTTCGGCTTATTACTGTTAAACGGCGTTGCCGGCTTAGCACAAAATGGCTCAGGAGCCATTAAAGGCCAAATTTTAAACGACGATAATTTGCCCGTAATAGGAGCTACCGTTAAAATATTACAAGGCGGCTCTTTATTAGGGGGCGCCATGACCGATGAAACGGGCAAGTATACCTATAAGCCTTTAAATGCGGGTGGTTATGACATAATAATATCGAGTGCTGAAACACAAACAAAAAAGATAACAGATATACGGGTGAGCCCCGAAAAAACAACTTATGTAGATGTAACTGTTTCAATAAATTCTTTAAAAACGGTTGACGTGGTTGCTTTTGTAAAGCCTGTTATTGATAAGAGCTTTATTAATATGAAAGAAATAACCGCGGAAGATTTTTTACATATGGCTGTAGACAGAGGAAATGTAATTGACGCAGTGATCAATATTTCATCGGAAGCCAGTAAAGATGCCAACGGTGATCTGCATGTGAGAGGCAGCAGGGGAGATGCAACCGCTTATTATATTGATGGGGTAAGAACTCCGGGCATAACAGGCGTAGCGGCGCTTTCGGTGGAGAACGTTTCTATTATAACCGGTGGAATTCCTGCGCAGTATGGCGACATTACCAGTGGCGTAATTATTGTTACCACTAAAGATTATTTTAGCGGTATACAGGATAAACGCATGAGAAGCAGTTATATCAGAGATAACAAAGAGCGCGTACAGCGTGAAAAAAACGCAGCAGCCGAGGAGAAAAAACGAAAAAAGGAAATTGAGGAAGAATTGAGATTAGAAGAAGAAGCCAAAACAAAAAAGAATTAAGTATTAACAGCGTATAAAAAGAAAATCCCTCACGGATTAGTTGAGGGGTTTTTCTTTTAGAATAAAAACTTATTTTTTATAAACCATTACGTTAAATACAAACGGTTCCATTTTTTTAATTTGCTCGCTGCGTTTCAACTCTTTTAAATTTGATTTTTTAATAGAAAGCGTTAAATCTTTTTTCAGAGAATCGTTTTCTAATTTATCAATCGTTTGTTTTATAAAGTTCGATTTAATAGCAAAGCCTGTTGCCTCTGCAGAGCTTTGTTTACCGCGAATAACACCAACTATATTCCCTTGCTCATCCATTAACGGCCCGCCGCTGTTACCCGGGTTTACAGGTATGGAAATTTGGTACATGGTTGTATCATTATTAAATCCGCTTAAAGAGCTTACAGATCCTTCGCCATAAACTACATCGCGACGCGGGTAGCCTAATGTAAAGATCTTATCACCGATTTCTGAAGTATTGTCTTTAAAAGAAAATGGGAAAGGAATATTTTTAATGGCTTCGATATTATCTATTTTATAGATGGCAATATCTAAAGCCGCATCGCTTGCCACTAATTTTGCAGAAGCTCTGTCCAATATGGTATTGGTTACAAATACTGAATCAGCATTTTTTACCATGTGGTAGCTTGTAATAAAATACCCTTTGTTATTAAGTGCAAAGCCTGTTCCTTCTATATTTGCCGGTGCATACGTTTTTAAAGGCTTTCTTGCCGCATCTTTAATGCCTTCGATAATAGCACCCTGCGAATACTTTAATTCGGTAACATCACGCTTTAAATCAGTAATAGCGTTGCCTTGTTGTTTCAACAAGTATCCGCCGGTACTTAAAATGGTAACAGTACCCAATACGGCAAACACAGCTACAGAAGCCGCAACAGCAAAGGTTTTACCGTGCTTCTTAATAAATGTGTCTCCTTTTAAAGTAAGTATTTTAGCGTCTTTATCAAACTCCTGTTGGTGAATGGTACTAAGGATCTGTTTTAAATGTGTGCGCTGTTCGTGTTGGTTAATACCTTCTAATAACGTTTTATGTTTATCAAAAGCTATAGCAAATTCTGCATCCGTTTTTATACGGTTTTCGAACTCTGCTTTTTCTTCGGCACTTAATGTTCCAAAAATGTAATTGTCAAATAATTCTGTTGCTCTCATCACTTCTCCTTTTTTTAATCTTCAAAAAAATACCGTTTTAAACGTTGTAAACATTTATATTTTTGTGTCTTAGCATTGTCAGCATTGGTATACCCAAACTTTTCAGATATTTCTTCCATACTCAATTTATACACATAAAAATCTTTTAACAGCGTTTTGCAAGGCTCGCCGAGGTTTTCCATGCAAGCGTTCATTTTTTCAATATCCGATTCCTTTTTAAGGTGTTCAGTTATTTCTTCGCCTACATCTACTACTTCATCTTCCTCATCTTCTTTAAAACGTAAGGTGTGCCCTGCTTTACGGATCTGCTTTAACCAAAGCCGCTTCGCTATAGAAAAGATAAACGTTTGAAGCTGACAATTTAATTCGAAGCCCGGTTTTTGTACATTTTCATAAAGTACAATAAGCGTTTCCTGGTAAATGTCGGCTGCCGCTTCGCTGCTTCCGCTGTTGTTTACAACATATTTAAGAACGAGGTTATAATACTTTTTGTATAAAGCCCGTAACACCGCATCCTGGTTATGCCTGAGCCCTTCAATAAATTCAAGGTCTGTGTACGTTACTTTCGACATAAAGTCTTTGTTTGAATTAATACCGCAATGAGTTAAAAGTAACCCAAAAAAGGAATTTTATTGTGTTAAATGATTGATTTTCAGCTTATAGTAAACCAAAAAATAATAAGCTAATTACGAATTCATCAATGATTCTATTTCATCAGCCTCCAACGGAATATTTTTCATCAGGTCATTATTTCCAGTTTCTGTAATAAGAATATTATTCTCTAAACGAATGCCTATATTTTCTTCAGGAATATAAATTCCGGGCTCGCAGGTAAATACCATTCCTGCCTGCATAGGCTCATAAAAAAAGCCTACGTCATGCACATCTAATCCTAAATAGTGAGAGGTGCCATGCATAAAGTATTTTTTATAGGCAGGCCATGCAGGGTTCTGATTTTTTACATCATCGGTTTTTAGTAAATTTAATTTTAATAATTCCTCCGTTATTAATTCCCCAACCGCTTTATTATATTTTTCAAACGTATTACCAACCTTAAGCATTCCTGTAGCAGCTTTCATAACACGCAATACCGCATCATACACTTCTCTTTGGCGTTTGGTATATTTTCCGTTAACCGGAATAGAGCGTGTCATATCACTGGCGTAGTTCCCATATTCGGCAGCAACATCCAACAATATAATGTCACCGTCTTTACAGGCTTTATTGTTTTCTACATAGTGTAATACACAGGCATTGGGTCCGCTTGCTACGATTGGGCCGTAAGCAAATCCACGGCTTCTGTTGCGTATAAATTCATGAATCAGTTCTGCCTCAATCTCGTATTCCATTACGCCGGGCTTTACAAAATTCAACAGGCGGCGAAATCCTTTTTCTGTAATATCGCATGCTTGCTGTATCAGTTCAACTTCCAACGGATGCTTAATAGCACGGATGCTGTGCATGATTGGCGCAGAACGCTCAATATGATGTAAAGGGAATTGTGCCGTAATCTTTTTATTGAAGCGCATTTCAGCAGTTTCCATATCAATGGAGCGACGTGTGTGTTCGTTGCTGTTCAAATAAAATGTTTCTGCCTGAAACGCAAATGTTTTGAATACCTTTTCAAACTCGTGGTACCAGTAAATATTTTCAATACCGCTTACTTCTTTTGCCTGTTCTTTAGTAAGCTTAGCGCCTTCCCAAACAGCAATTAATTCGCTGGTTTCTTTAATGAACAGTACTTCTTTATTCTTCCCGTCTTTTACATCCGGAAAAATCATAAGAATTGTATCCTCCTGATCAATTCCGCTTAAATAAAACAGGTCGCTGTTTTGTACAAAGCCAAAAGATCCGTCTGCATTGGTCGGTAATATATCGTTACTGACAAATAGGGCTAATGAGTTTGATTTTAAACGAGCCGTATATTTTTTACGATTGTCGACGAATAAGTCTTTTTTTATGCTTGAGTATTTCATTTTGTCGATTAAATTGTTATATTTGTTTTTACTAATATATGTATTTTTTGTATGTCTGACTATATAGTTACAAAAAAAACCGAAACGAACGCTGCCTATATAAACCTGGGTAACGACGGTATTATTAGGGTTATGTTTAAACGTAAAACAGAAGTAAATAAAGATGTTTTTAAAGAACTGTTTAACGTATTTAATGAAATAGAAAATGGTGAACCATACGCTTTTATTT
>JBBRHI010000003.1:0-21910 GCA_038222995.1 Bacteroidia bacterium
CCCAATTTACAATACGGAAAACTGTACGACGGTTCTTTTGGTGTAAGGCTTCTTTTTCTTCTTTTGTTTTAGCTTTAGCAATGGTTGCATCACTTACTAATAGTTTTTTCTCACCCCAACCTTTAGATTGTAAACGCGCTAATGGAATTTTTTTCTCTTCATTTAAATAAACCACACAGGATTTAGCACGGTCTTCAGATAATTTCTGGTTTTTTACGTCAGAACCACGACTATCCGTATGTGCTTGTAATTCAATAACGATAGTAGGGTTATCAATTAAAGTTTGATATAAGAAATTTAATGAATCTTTTGATTCAGGACGAAGCGTTGCTTTACCTAAGTCATACTGCACAGCCGGGAAACGGATCTCAGCTTTTACAGGAGTTAATGCGAAATCTTTCACGAAATCTTTTGATTCGTTTTCTCCTACCGTCGTTAATTTACCTAAATCTTTATTAGCTAAGAAACCTAATTTAAAGCTTTGAGAAACTGTATTTTTATCAGTGGCTACAGTTACTTCATACGATGTGTTTTCTTTTAATTTAAAGTTGTATTTACCGTCAGCTCCCGTTTTAGATTCGAACATGTCTCCGCTTGAACCTTTTAAGTGAATCAATGCATTTTGTACAGGCTCATTATTTTCAACACTTACAACAGTTCCTGATAAGTTAAAGATCAATGGAGGTAATACAAACGACCAAAGATCATCTCCTCCTTTACCGCCTTCACGGTTTGAAGAAAAATAGCCTTTCATTTTTTTACCTTCAAAAACGATACCGAAATCATCGCCTGCAGAGTTCATTGGATATTTAAGGTTTTCAGGAGCTTTAGTGAATTTACCGCTTGCATCTTTATCAGCTTTAAAAATATCCAATCCACCCATTCCTAAATGCGTGTTTGATGAAAAGTATAAGGTTTTATCATCGTCAGAAATAAAAGGGAAACCTTCAGAACCGGCAGTGTTTACACTAGGTCCAACGTTAACCGGTTGACCCCATGTTTTTCCTTTTTTATCAAAAGCGCTCATCCAAATATCAGTTCCGCCGTAACCGCCCGGTAACTTAGCATCAAAATATAACGTATTACCGTCAGCAGATAAAGCAGGATGACGGAAAGCAAAAGAATCAATGTTAAAAGGTAACAATTCAGGCTCAGCCCAAGCCGGACCTTGTTTTTTACACATATAGATCTGACATTTTAATTGCTTGTTTTTTGCCTCAGGGCAACGGGTCATAAACATCATATCTCCTTTTTTAGAAATATAAGCCCCCCCTTCATTCATTTTTGTATCAATAGCAGTAGCAAATGTAACAGGAGTGCTCCATTTACCGTTTTTGTCTAATTTAGTTTCGTAAAGATCCGAATGGTTTTGCCCGTTGATCACATCGATACCGCCTGTAGAACCCTGACGGGTAGAAGTGAAAATTAAAGTTGTAAATTTTTTATCTGAATAAGCAGGGCTGAAATCAGCTTCTTTAGAATTGATCAAAGCCATGTTCTCAACTTTGATGCGAGTTTCAGGGGTGTTTTTAGCATCCTTCCATTGCTTAGCCAATTCACAAGATTTTACACCTTCTTCACCGCGTTGGTCAGAAGGCATTTCTTTTTTGTAGTTATTGTATTCAACAATCGCTTCTTCGTATTTAGACTGTGCTTTTAAAGCATCCGCTAATTTTAAATAAACGATCGGATCAGGATATTTTGCTTTGATCGCTTTGCTGTAATAGGTTTCAGCGCCCTTAAGGTCGTTTATTTCCTGGTAAGAGCTGCCTGTTTTAAATAAAATTTTAGTTTTAACGGCAGCTTTCTTTTCTTTTACATAAGCTTGTTTATATAGCTCAATGGCGTTAAAATACTGATGGTTGTTGTATGCCACATCAGCATCTTTTAAAAAGTTCTTCTGCGCGCTTATTGAAAATGCAAATGCAATAATAGCGGTAGTGGTTAATGCTAGTTTTTTGAAGTTCTTCATAGTGTTTAAACTTTGTAAGTTGCTAATTTATGTATTTTTTTAAAAAATCAAAAATTTTAAACAACTTTTTAACCAAATACGTCTAAAAATAACACTTAAATCATCTATAAAATGGTAAAGCCAATAGTGTAATTAAAAATACTGGACTATTTTGCAATAAAAAAGCCCTCGGTAAATGGCTTTTAATGATTTTGGATTATCTTAAGTAAAGCATTTCCCTGTACTTCGGCAAAGGCCAGGTGCTGTCGTCCACAATGCTTTCCAGCTTATCCACATTATAACGCATGGTTTCAAAATAAGGCTTTACTTTTTCGCAATAGGCATGAGCTTGTTTCTTGGCATTATCAAGGGTATTGGCCTTTTTACGTTCTTCCGTCATTAAATCCGCTTCTGTTTTAATTAGCGTTACGCGTTCAGAGATCTCTTTAATAAGCTCCAATTGGCTTTTAGCAACTGTTTTAAATTCAGCAGGGCTCAAAATATCTTTCATGCCCCGTACATTGTCCACTAAATTTTTCTGGTAATTAAGGGCTGCGGGAATAATCTGGTTGTTCACCATATCGGCAATGATGCGCGATTCGATCTGAATTTTTTTGGTATACGTTTCCAGGCTGATCTCGTAGCGGGCTTCCTGTTCGCGGTGATTCAGGATGCCTTGTGTTTCGAACATGGCCAGTGATTTTTTAGAGATCATTGCCTCTAAAGCTCCCGGTGTGGTGGAGATATTATTTAAGCCGCGTTTTTTTGCTTCTGCCTTCCAGGCATCCCCGTAACCGTTTCCTTCGAAACGAATTTTTTTACTTTCAATAATATACTTTTTCAGGATTTGGAAAATAGCCTCATCTTTCTCTACTTTTTTATTCATTAAAGCGTCTACATCTTTTTTGAAAGCAACCAATTGTTCAGCCATAATGGCGTTTAGCACAGTCATTGGCCCGCCGCAATTAGCAGAGGAGCCAACCGCCCTGAACTCAAATTTATTTCCCGTAAACGCAAAAGGCGATGTTCGGTTACGGTCTGTATTGTCTAATAAAATATCAGGGATACGGCCGATGTTCATTTTTAGCGCCGTTTTTTCTTCCGGGCTCATCTTACCGTTGTGAACTGATTTTTCAAGTTCATCCAGCACTTTAGATAACTGCTCACCTAAAAAGACAGACATAATTGCCGGAGGCGCTTCATTAGCCCCTAAGCGATGATCGTTATTGGCTGAAGCGATGGATGCACGCAACAGGTCGGCATGCTCATACACCGCTTTTACCGTATTAACAAAGAAGGTTAAGAACTGCAAATTTGTTTTAGGAGTTTTTCCGGGTGATAATAAATTTTTGCCGGTGTTTGTTGCTAAGCTCCAGTTATTATGTTTACCGCTGCCGTTAACTCCTGCATATGGTTTTTCATGCATCAGCACACGGAAGTTATGACGGATAGCAACCTTTTCCATGACATCCATTAATAATAAGTTATGATCAACCGCCAGGTTTGTTTCTTCAAACACAGGGGCACACTCAAACTGAGCAGGAGCAACTTCGTTATGGCGTGTACGAACCGGGATACCTAATAAATGCGCCTCGTATTCAAAATCGCGCATATAAGCAGAAACCCTTTCAGGGATGGAGCCCCAGTAATGATCTTCCAATTGCTGGCCTTTAGCGGGAGCATGCCCAAATAAGGTACGGCCTGTTTGTTGAAGATCGTAACGGATATTATATAAAGCAGAATCCACTAAAAAATATTCCTGCTCCCAGCCTAGTGTAGCAATAACTTTAGTGACGTTTTTATCGAAGTATTGGCAAACATCAGTAGCAGCTTTATCTACAGCGTGTAATGATTTTAGTAAAGGCGTTTTAAAATCTAACGATTCGCCGGTGTAAGAAATAAAAATAGTTGGGATGCATAAGGTCTCTCCCCATATAAAAGCCGGTGAAGTAGGGTCCCAGGCTGTGTAGCCGCGGGCTTCAAATGTATTACGAATGCCTCCGTTAGGAAAAGAAGAGGCATCGGGTTCCTGTTGTACCAAAGCGTTTCCGCTGAAACGCTCAATAGCTCTTCCGCCTTCAATAGGTTCAAAAAATCCGTCATGTTTTTCGGCAGTAGCTCCCGATAAGGGCTGAAACCAGTGTGTAAAGTGAGTTACGCCTTTGCTTTGAGCCCATGCTTTCATGCAAGCCGCAACTTGGTCAGCCATTTTACGCTCTACAATAGTGCCTTGATGCATAGAATTTTGAATGCTGTTAAAGGCTTCTTCAGATAAGAACTCACGCATGGCATCTAAACCAAATACGTTGGATCCGTAATATTGTGAAACCTGTTTGTTGGTTTTATTAAACTCAACCGGAACGCGGTTAACTACGTCTTGAAGCGCTAAAATTCGTCGGGTACTCATTTTTTATAGGGGTTAACGGTGAAATTTTGAATTTTTTGACAAAATTAGGTCAAAAAAAGGGGGGGTGCAAGAAAAATAGTTAACTTTTTTAGAAAATTATGTTCAAAAGGACGGGGTGTATTCATATCAGATACATTTCTAAAATATAATTAATGATTTGTCCCTTAAGCATGATTTTCAATATAATTCTTGATAGATACTACCGATTTTAAAAATACAATTGAGTTGAGGTATAACATACCATGCGATTTCAGTTCACTCAACGGCTAAAAATTTAATCTCTCTAACCCTAAATCAAATAAATGAGAGGCACGGTGTACTCATTTTTGAGGCATGGCATTTTTTTTCAGATTATGTTTGTCGCGTGGTCATTCAATGACGGATCGCAGTTCCTATAAAAATATTAAAACCATTAATTATAAACCCATGATACACCAACACTTTAAAGCAACCGGATCTTTAACACAGATGCTTAAACCGGCATATATAGCGATGTTATCTTTTGTTTTTTTTACCGGAACCGTTAACGCTCAAAACCTTATTATTAATAAGGTGGCCGGTAACGGGTCGTTAACCTATGCCGGCAACGGAAGTTTAGCAGTCAATACAGGAATGGATCCGAGTGGTTTGGCTTTTAACAGTAGCGGTGATATGTATATTACTGATTATACTAATAATAGTGTTAGAAAAGTAGATCATATTACCGGAATCACTACCACTGTGGCGGGCAACGGCACTGCGGGGTTTAGTGGTGACGGCGGCCCGGCCGTTAGCGCGCAGTTAAATGCTCCGGGCGAGCTGGTTTTAAACGCCGCCGATGATTTATTTATTTGCGATTATAACAATAACCGTATCAGAAAAGTAGATCATAATACAGGTATTATAAGTACAATAGCAGGCACGGGTACAACCAGCGGTTATAGCGGCGACGGAGGCCCTGCGGTAAATGCAAAGCTATACCACCCAAACGATTTATTATTTAATTCTGCCGGCAATTTATATATCGCAGACTTTGGAAATGATGTGGTGAGGTCTATTAATCTTACAACTAATATTATTACAACCGTTATAGGCTCGGGCTCCTCAGGCTATAGCGGAGACGGCGGGCCTGCTATAAATGCCACGTTTACAGGCCTTGGAAACTTGGCCTTTAATAGTGCCGGCGATTTATATATTGATGATTATTATAATTATGTTGTCAGAAAAGTGGATCACATTACCGGCATTATTACTACTATAGCAGGTAACGGAACAAGCGGTTATAGCGGCGATGGCGGACCTGCAACATCTGCACAATTTCATCAGCCGACCGGCTTAGCGGTTGATGCCGCCGGAGACATTTTTGTTTCAGATTTTAATAATAACCGGATCCGAAAAATCGATCATCTTACAGGAACGGTAACTACGGTGGTTGGTAATGGTACGATAGGGTACAGTGGCGACGGAGGACTCGCTACTAGTGCACAAGTTGATGGCCCTGATAAATTAATTTTTAATGCATCGGGTGAATTATTTGTTTGTGACAGTTATAACCGCAGAGTTCGAAAAATCACGACAGCATGCAGTGATTATGTAATCAATAGCACCGCTTCTTTTTCTTATTCAGGTTGTGTGACAGACTCTGCTTCGGCAATGGTTAATACGTCGCATTACATTAGCGGAGTATACGATAACTCCTGTACTACATCTGTTACGTGTTCTATAGAGTGGGGAGATGGAAACACCTCGCTTCAGGCTATGAGCTGCACCGGGAATTATTCTGCACTCTTAAAACATAAGTATTTAAATCCCGGAACCTACACCTATAAAGTAACGTTTAACGGAGTTGTGTGCTCCGATAGTATTGTAGGATCTATAAACGTTAACTCCTGTGGTAATTTAATCGGAACGGTGTACAATGATCTCAATAACGATTGCATACAGAACGGTTCGGAACCTGGCCTTGGGAATGTGCCTTTAAAAGCAACCTCAGGATCAAATGTGTTTTTAGCTTGGACAAACGCCTCAGGCATCTATTCTTTTCCAAGTATACCCGCAGGAACGTATACGATACAAATAAACGGTTCGCCAAGCGGCTATACCATAACCTGCACCAATAGTATGCCTCATGCCACTTTGGTAACCAACACAGGCACAACTACCGAGAATTTTGCTTTGTATTGCGGTTTTTATGATGTAGCTGTTTTAGGCATTTCTGAGTATTTTGGGTTTTTCCCCGGGCAAGTAGATGCGGTGTTACCTCAGGTAGGTATTTTAAATAATGCCTGTAATTTCTCTATCCCCGGTAAAGTTAAAGTTATACTATCGCCCTGCCTTACTTATACAACTTTGGCCGGCCATTACCATCCTGCTCCTAACAGTATTATTCCTGCTCCGGGCGGCGATACACTGGTATGGAATGTAGCTGACATCAACAACATAGGAAGTTTTAGTTACTACGACTATTGGGCGCATGTGGCCGTATGCACCAATGCGCAGGTGGGCGATACTGCATGTATTACCGTAATGGTGCTTCCTACAAACGGCGATGCAAATCCTGCCAACAATTCGTTAACGCGTTGCTTTGCAATTGGCGTATCGTACGACCCTAACTTTAAAGAGGTAAGTCCAAAAGGCGAAGGGGCTCAGGGCTACATACCGCAAGCCACCAATGAGTTAACCTATACGCTGCATTTTCAGAATACCGGAACCGCCCGAGCTTCTAATATCTATTTGCTGGATACCATCAACAGTAATTTGGATATTAGCAGTATAGAACTTGTTAGTGCAAGTCATTCGGTACAACCCTATCTGCTGCCTAACCGAACCATGAAGTTTATGTTTGCCAACATTATGTTGCCGGATAGTACACATGATGAGGAACACAGCCATGGCTATGTAACCTACCGTATCAAAACCAATCCGATGCTTTTGGTTGGCACAAAAATTAAAAATACAGGCTACATTTATTTTGATTATAATGCGCCGGTTGCAACAAATACAACGCTTAACACTATCAAAGGCACCACAAGTATTTCAGAAAAAACCAAAGGAATAGTTGAAGTATACCCCAATCCGACAAATGCTCTTGTAAACATCCGTTCCAATAATATCATTACTAAAGTAACAGTTATAAACATATTGGGAGAAGTAGTTAAAACAGAGGCTTTGAATGGACATGAGCTAAGCGTGGATATGTCGGATTTAAAACCAAATGTATATTTTCTTCAGATTACAGACAGCGAAAACCATACAAGCACTCAAAAAATCGTAAAAGAATAATTTATAGTTTATTCAGAAAAATAGAAATCCCGGTTATCACCATTAACCGGGATTTTTCTTATTTTTACGCTTGATGAATTTTTTGTTTCCTACATTTTTAATCGGTTTAGCAGCGATAGCCATTCCTATTATCATTCATCTTTTTAATTTCAGAAAATACAAAAAAGTATACTTTACCAATGTTCAGTTTCTTAAAGAGCTTAAACAGGAAAGCGACAGTAAATCAAAATTAAAAGAACTGCTTATTCTGGCCATGCGCATTTTAGCTATAAGCTGCCTTGTATTTGCTTTTGCGCAACCTTTTATTCCCGGAAAAACAAAAACGCAGCAAGGCGAAAAAGCCGTCAGTATTTACATTGACAATTCCTTTAGTATGGAAGGAACCAATAAAACAGGGACTTTACTTGAAAATGCTAAAACGGATGCAACAGAAATTGTAAATTCATTTAATGCAAGTGATAAATTTCAGCTGTTAACCAATGATTTTGAAGGTAAGCATCAACGTTTTTTAAGTAAAGAGGAATTTGTGGAGCAATTGAATGACGTAAAAATTTCTTCCGCTATTAAAAATATAAAAGACGTTATAAAACGCCAACAGGATTTTCTACAAAACAGCGGCTCTAAAAATAAGCGTTTATTTTTGCTGAGTGATTTTCAAAAAAACACGTCCTTCATTTCCAAACAGGATATAGATACAAGTGTAGTAATCAATTTAATTCCTGTTATGTCGTCGGAAGTAAATAATGTTTATATCGACAGTATTTGGTTTGAAACACCGGTTCAGCAGTTTGCTACGCAACAAGTTGTTCACGCCGCTATTATTAATAAAAGCAGTAAGGATATTGAGAACGGCAGTTTAAAATTATTCATTAATGATAAACAAGTATCGTTGAATTCATTTAATGCAAGTGCCGGTAATAAAGCAGATGTAAGCATTTCTTTTACAGTAAAAGAAAAAGGACTTAATAAAGGCATGCTGAAAATAGAAGATTATCCGATCACTTATGACGATGAATTTTATTTCAGCTTTAACGCACAAACAACTATCCATGCCTTAGTCATTAACGGTAAACAAAGTAAAACGGCAGGTAATTTTAGATCGCTCATGCAAAATGACAGCTTATTTTTATTTACTGAAAATGGTGAGGCGGCTATCGATTACAGTTTATTTTCGGGATTAAATTTAATTGTACTCAATGAGCTTACAACTATTACCACAGGGCTTACTTCTGAACTTCAAAAATTTGTAAACAACGGTGGGAGCTTAGTAATTTTTCCGGCTAAAAAAGCAGATCTTATATCCTACAAAGAAGCATTTAAAGGCTTACAATTGCCTGCTATTACAGGTTTAGATACGAGTAACACAAAAACACAAACCATTAATTTTGAACAGGGATTATATGAAGGTGTGTTTGAAAAGATTGACCAAAGAATGGATCTGCCAAAGATTTATGAGCATTATCAATTTGCGCAAAACACTAAAAGTAATTCACAAAACAGTATTGTTCTTCAAAACGGAAATCCTTTTTTAGCACAATACATTATCGGTACCGGGAAAATTTATTTGTTTGCAATTCCTTCAGACGAATCGGCTTCCAATTTTGTAAAGCATGCTCTGTTTGTTCCAACCCTTATTAAAATAGCTATTTTAAGTTTAAAGCCAAGTCCTGTTTATTATAAAACCGCCACTAACGAGGCTATTGTTTTGGTTAACTCGTTAAATTATTCTGATAAGCCTTTACATATTATAAATACAGCTAAAACTACGGATGTGATCCCTGAGCACCGAGTAATAAATAATACAACTCATTTATTTACGCAAAACCAAATTACACAGGCGGGACAATACTACATCATGAATAATGATTCTATTTTAAAAGGATTGGCATTTAACTATGACCGCCGCGAATCGGATATGAATTTTTATAATAAGGATGAGCTTGAGAAGCAATTGGATGAAACGGGCCTTAGAAACATTCGTATCATTGAGTCGGGCGAAAAAAAATTAGCTGCTACTTTACAAGAGGTTAATGACGGAAAAAAGTTATGGAAATTATTTTTAATTTTAGCCTTAGTATTTTTAGCGGCAGAAATTTTAATTATAAGATTATTTAAATAATATTACCTGCAAAAGAATGCTGAGGTTAAAGAAAGAAAAATAATTAGATGCAATAGATGTACTCCGCGTAACTTTTAAAAAATTCTGCGGTTAAAACATAACAATAAATGAATATACTCATAAAACAAGCCACTGTTGTAAACACTGCAAGCCCGCACCACGGTAAAGCAGTTGATATATTAATTGAAAAAGGGATCATTACTCAAATAAAAAAATCTATCAATCCTGAAAAAGGTTTTAAAACAATAGAAGCGGAAGGCTTACATGTATCTTTAGGTTGGTTAGATATGCAGGTAAATTTTTGTGATCCCGGAAATGAACATAAAGAAACATTAGATAACGGGTTGAAAACTGCCGCTAAAGGCGGATTTACTGGAGTGTGTGTGATGAGTGGGACCAACCCTCCGTTACATAACAAAGCTCAAATTGAATATGTAGTGAACCGTGCCAAAGATAATATTGTTGATGTGTTCCCGATAGGAACTATAAGTCATAACAGGGAAGGAAAGGATCTTTCTGAAATGTATGATATGCAACTTGCAGGAGCAGTTGCTTTCAGCGATTATAAAAAACCGATACAGGACGCGGGATTAATTTTGAGAGCCTTACAATATTCTCAAAACATAAATAGCTTTATTATAACACATGCCGATGATAAAACGATTTCGCATGGAGGTCAGATGAATGAAGGCGTTGTATCTACAAAACTTGGTTTAAAAGGAATCCCTGCTTTGGCGGAGGAGCTGATGATACAGCGTAATTTGCAAATATTGGAATATACTGCCGGTAAAATCCATTTCCCGACAATAAGTACAAAAGGCAGTATTGATCTTATTAAAAAAGCAAAGGCTAACGGTTTAAATGTTACCTGCGGTGTTGCAGCGCATAATTTAGTGTTGGATGAAACGGAATTAGAAAGTTTTGATACGAACTATAAATTGAATCCGCCACTCAGAGCAAAAGAGGATGTAAACGCGTTAAAAAAAGCTCTGGAAAGCGGCATTATAGATGTAGTGGTAAGTGATCATAATCCACAGGATATAGAAAGTAAAGATTTGGAATTTGATTTGGCAGACAGTGGTATAGTGGCTTTACAAACTGCGTTTAACTGTTTGATCACAGGAATGCCAAAAATTACTCCCGAAAAAATAGGCGAATGTTTAGCAGAAAATCCGCGTACTGTTTTAGGCTTAAAATCCGGTGTGATTAAAGAAGATCAATTGGCTAACCTAACGTTATTTACTTTAATCGGTAAAACAATACTTTCCGAAAAAGATATAATTTCTAAATCTAAAAACTCACCGTTTGTAGGAAAAGAATTAGCCGGAAAAGTAATAGGTGTCATTAATAATGATAAGGTCATTTTAAATTAGTTACTATTATTTTGAATAAACCCACGTTAATTATAGTTACTCCGGGGTTTCCAACAAATGAGCAGGATACTTCCTGCCTGCCTGCATTTCAGCAATTTGCCCTATCTTTAAAAGATCAATTCCCACAAAATAATTTAGTAATCGTTTCTTTTCAATATCCGTTTGAACAAAAAGAATATAAATGGAATGGTATTGATGTAATTGCTTTGGGCGGAAAAAATAAGTCTAAATTATTCCGCTTAATGGTCTGGCTTAAAGCTTACAGAATATTAAAAAAGATCAAACAAAAAAATACTATTATTGGTATTGTGAGCTTATGGGCTACTGAATGTGCCTTGGTAGCCGGGAAATTCGCTAAAAAAAATAATTTAAAACATCTGATCTGGATCATTGGTCAGGATGCAAAAGCAATAAACAAGTATGTTGCCCGGATTAAACCCGAGCCTACGCAATTAGTGGCAATGAGTGATTTTTTGAAAGATGAATTTTCTAAGAATCATCGTATCACACCGGCGTATGTTGTTGAAAATGGAATTAAAGAGTCTATATTTCCTGAGTTTAATAATAGCGAAAGACCTATTGATATATTTGGGGCGGGCTCATTAATACCTTTAAAAAATTATAGTTTATTTATTGAATTGATCGCGGAAATTAAACCGGTTTTACCTCATGTAAAGGCAGCAATTGCCGGTGGCGGTGAGGAAGAGGCACATTTGCGAAACCTGATCATTAAACTTGATCTTCAGAATAATATAGAATTATTAGGAGCGAAATCGCATCCGGAAACATTAGCGTTAATGAATCAAAGTAAGGTGTTTTTGCATACATCCAATTACGAGGGAAATTCAACGGTGTTGATGGAGGCCTTGTACAGCGGGTGTAAAGTTATAAGTACCTGCCCGTTATCACATAAACAAACAGAGAATTTGTTTATCGAGACAGATCGCATTAAATTAAAAAACAAATTACTTGAAATGCTATCTCATGATCAGCAGGCTCCAAAAAGAATTGTATTTAATACAATGAACGGATCCGCTAAACGAATAGTGGATCTACTCTTGCAATAAAGAGGTTGCTATTTTTTCTATTTTTTTTCCGATCGCTTGTAGCGACAGTTCTTCATTAAAATGTGAAACAACAGCATTACTCATTTCCGCATTATTAATAAGATGCAGCGATACTAGTTTTTGAAAAAGTTCTTCGGTATTACCGGGCTTAAACAGAACACCTAATTTCCCGTTATCGGTCATTTGTATAAAAGACGGAATACTTGTAACTATTGGAATGCAACCACAAGCCATGGCCTCACATAAAGCAATACCACTTCCTTCGTAATGTGATCCGGCTATAAAATAATCGGCAGCATTATACCAATTTTCTAATTCGGCATGAGGAATTTCGCCGATCATAATGATATGTTCCTGCAAATGATTTGTAGTTATATAATTTTTTATTTCTTTTTCCAGCTCGTTTGTGCCGTATATCATATATAGTTTAAACGGATTTCCTGCCTCTTTAAATGTATGCAGCGCTTTTATGACAGTAAACGGATCTTTATTGGCATCTAATCTGCCGACCCATAAAAAGGTTAATCCTTCTTTTATATTTAATTGCTTTCTTGCTTCCGTTTTATCTTTTGCACTAAACAACGTGGAGCCTTCCATTACCTCATGTATTTTATGATTATCTTTTATAATGTTGTACTTCAAGTACGCATCGGCTAATTTTTTTGACGCGAACATAAATGCACCGGCACGCGAGTGAGCAATTTTTTGAAACAGGCGCTTGATCCTATTCTCAAAGGGTTTTTCAGCATGGTGCTGAATAATTAATTTTGTAGTTTTTCGTACAAATAATTGTAACATCAACAATTGAAACGGAAACATAAACCCGTGGATCATTATGATTTCCGGCTTTTCTTTCCTGATATAGCGGCATAATTTAAGAGGTGCGTAAAAAAATCCTTTCCTCCCTTCAAAAAATAACTCATCAGATTTATTTGGCGGCGTAAATCCCGGTTCTGTAAGTTTAAGGTGAGTTACCTCAAAACTATTTTTCATACTTAAGTAGACTTGAGAATCGATACGGTGCCTGTATTCCAAAAAGCTGAATTCAGACTGTTTGATCGTTAAGAATAATATATTAAATAACTTCATGAAGAGATATGAGTATAAATTTATTACTTTTAGTTTGCTAAAAAAATTTCTTTATGCGTGTCAGTGCGCTTACTATTTTACATAACCGAGTTGATCTTTTTGCTGATACTGTGCGTTCTGTGTTGGATCAGTCGTATCCTGTACATGAGTTGGTTGTAATTGATGACGGTTCTACTGAAGATGTGAAAGGGCTGTTGGACAGCTTTAATGATCCTCGTATAAAATATTTCTATTATAAAAGAATCGGCATTATCAGTAAACTCAGGAATATTGCTATCTTAAAAAGTACCGGAGATTATTTAGCATTTATTGATTCGGATGATCTGTGGCATAGGGATAAAATAAAGATCCATGCGGAGGAAACCGTAAAAAGTGATGCTGATATTTCATTTAGTGATTGTCAGTTGTTTAATACCGAAGGCAATGTCGGGAAAAATGTAGCGCATGAAATGTATAGAAAGGAGATCGATGTTTTTAAAGAATTGACTGTACATAATATTTCGTTGGCATTTGGGACCAATATTTTTTATAAAAAGGAAATTAACGGAGAAATTCCTTTACTGGATGAAAGCTTATTTGTGGGCGAACATGATCTGATCATAAGGCTTTGCGCAAAGCATAAAAGTATTTTTATTCCGCAGGTTTTAAATTATATAAGAAGACATGATAGGAATACAAGTAAAGAAAATTCCATTTTGAATACTATCTCGCCTTTAGAATATAACAGAACAGCAGATAAACTTTTGATTGCCGGTTCTCTTTCAAAAAGGCAATGTAACGTTATTAAAGCAAGGAATTACAGCAAGGTTGGAGGATACTACATGTATAAGAAATTATATAAAAAAAGTAGAAAATACCTCATGCAATCTTTGATATTAGACTTTCAATTCTATTATTTAAAGATCTTTCTTAAAATAATATTACTTGGCATAAAAAATTAAAAAATATCAATATCACTGAATTGAAATTTTAAATCGCTGAGGTTATGTTTTCCGCTTAAGTTTTTTATAATGACCGCGAAACCGTTTTCGGGCTTTACAATTTTTGATAAGGCAGTATCAAATTCATTTTTTGGAGATACCATAAAAGTGATAGATGCTGTATTTGTGATGGTTTCGATTGCTTTAATGGTTTGCAAAAACAACTCTTTCTTTAAAGGAGATAAAGCGCCTATCCATCCGCCTTTTGAAACATTGATCCAAAATGAGGTATTATTTTCCTCAACGATCAAAGTTTTATCGTATCCTTTTTTGTAGTGAATGTAATCATTACTGTAAATAACACCGTCGTACCCTTGGTCTATTAATAGATTGTTTATGACATTCTTTTTTTTCTTAAGATTTATTAATCCCAGTTTCCTGTAAATTAATTTATAAGGTGTATTCGAAAATGGAATGCTGTATCTGTTCAACGTTTCCGTATGTGTAAAGCCAAGCTTTTTAATAAAACCCGGGTAAGAGTTTTGATTAGGAAAACCAAATACAAAATGAATGCCTTTATTTTTTGCCAGATCGAACGTTTGCTTGGCTAAGGTCACAAACAATCCTTTCTTCCTGTGGCCCGGATGCGTCATCGTATCGCACGACTGAGCTGCTAAAACGGGTTGTTTATTTATAGAAACGATAATTGGAACAACTCCATAGTAGGCAACAGGAACGCTATTTTCAAACGCTAAAAACCCGATATAATCTGCACCTGTGTAAGTCGTATTATATTTTAAATCATAATAATTTTTAGGACATTTTTTTTGATATACAGATCTAAACAGCGTGTACAGATGTTTTATGTTTTCGGCATCAAGCTTTACTATAGTATAATTACTCATAATTATTTTTCGAAATATAATACATCTGATTGATTGCCGACACAAACGGGTTTATGGTAAACCGTTCGTATATTTTATTTTCTGAATTTACCCGAAAACGTTTTTCTGTTCCAAAAAGCTGTGTTAATTCATTATTCTCGCAAGCGTCTATAACCTCCTGATTATAATTGCCAAAAGGGAAAGCGATCGCCTTAACCGGCCTATCCATAATTGCACCGAGATAATTCACGGAATTTTCCAACTCGTTGTTTATATCACTGTCTATTAATGTACTGAGATCCGTATGATATAAGCCATGTGAGCCGATCTCGTAATCCGGGTATTCACTAATCTCTTCCAAGTCCTCTTCATTCATCAATTCAAAATAGATCTTATGTTCATCAAGTTTTTCAGCAGGAATCACTTTTATGAGTTCGCGAACAATACTTTCGCGCGTAACGTATGAAGCGTTATGATAACGCTCTGCAAGTGATACTCCTTCCTTATTTATGAAACGCTGATTAAGAAATATTTTTTCTGAAAAAAAATCTTCATCGTTAATCTCTATATCATTATCCATTAAAAGCGGAGCAATATCAGTTATATCATTAAACATGTATGGCAAGGCTGTATTAGCCAGACCCGTTACAAAAAAGACAGCAGGAATAGTATGTTTTTTCAATAAAGGAAATGCATGTGTAAAGTTATTTTTAAGTCCGTCATCAAACGTTATCAGCACATTTAATTTATCCGAGGATAAACGATCTTTAGCTAAATCTTTTAACGAAACCGGGTTAAATATCTTTTTGATCAATACAAGGTGTTCTTCAAATTGTTTTGCGGTAATAAAACGGGAATTAAATTTATGGGGATCTGTTTCACATATGCCGTGATATACCAATATTCTCAGACCCTGTGCTTTATTTATTTTCCCCGGAATATGTTTGAATAATATGTAATTCATATCAAAAGAAACTTCTCTTAAGATTTTAGTTGCCTTTTTATAGATATGTTTTAGATTTATCATGACATTAACGCAATTTATTTACCGGTGTTTTAGTTTGGAAATGGTATACAGTATAATTCTCAAATTTATTTATGGCGTTTAAAAATGATACTTTATTTACAATAATAGAAATGTCTGTTTTAGCGTTGATTAAACTGTCTAAGCTCCGGTTTGTCACAAAATAAAAAGGCGCTATGTTGTTTGTTTTTAGCTTTAACAGTAATGGATCTATAAAACCGGACTCGGGCAAATTAGTATCTCCATAGCAGGTAAGGCATGATAAAGTAAGCGGCTTACCTGTTGTAGCGTCTAGATAATTTCGTTCATAATAATGATTAATGGTTGTGTAAACAGATTGAGGATAAACATAGATCGCATCATTTTTTTTAGAATCTTGTTTCAAATATAATGCTGTGTTTTTTGATTGAGAGAACGGCTTGATGCTATCTTTGATGCAAAAATAAACTCCTGATATACTGCTTATAAATAAAGACACATAAACCAAATAACTAAAAGACTTGTTAACCTGTGTATCACTCTGAAAGATAAGAAGAAGTATCATCAAAACAATAGTATAATAAATTGTAAAGTAACGCATGGCGCTTATCGGAAATATAAAGTAGAATATGAGCACCGGAAAAAAACTTAAAAATAAAATAGTTGTTTTATATGTCTTTTTACATTGAAAATAAAATACAGCTAATAGAATAATAGATATCAACGCTATATAGCGTCTTAATATAATGTCAGATAAAAACGAGGAATTCCAATCTGAAACAGTAAAATTACTGAGAGGAAACAAGCCTATGGTAAAACCCGATAAGCTGTGTGTGAGCCGTGCCATATAGCCTACATGAAACCCGGGAATTAAATGAGTGTTTTTTGGAGTCGAAAAATATAAGGTAACAAGCATACCAATCCCGAAAAACAGAATGTATTTCATTTCTTGTTTTTTAAATACAGATTTAAGGTCATTGAACTGGATTAGAAACAAGAATGGAACTAACATAAAAAATAAATTATGTGAATTGGCAATCAACAGTAAAATTAAAATGTTTCGCCAACGGCTATATGATTCATAGTTGATGCAATATAAAATAACAAAACACAGTGCAAACGAGTAGGTGCGTACTAACACAGTGTATTCATAAGCAAGGTTGTAGCTGAATAGTACAAAAACAAGAATTGATAGCGGGAGCTTTGACCTGAATAAAAGAAGGTAAGCTGCAATGATCGAAAAACTCACGTTCATCAGTTTAGGGCCAAGGTCAGAATCATATATTTTATAAGAGAGAAAATAAAAGAATTCTACAAGCCACGGTTCTCCCTCATTTTTCATGTTATTATAATAATCAAAAAAGGAATTGCTGTACTTTGTAATGTTTAACCGATGAGCTTCATCTAACCATAATTCGTGAAAAAAACTTGTGTATAAAACAAGGCTTATGAATAAAAAAAATAAGAGAGTTTTGATATGTTTTTTACTCATTATCTCAAATATAATTATTATTTTAGTAATATAATGATCCTGCTTTTTAACCCTCGCGCATCTAACCATAAACCCCGTATACCTAATAGTATACTGCAGGTGGCGGCTAGCATCAATGGCCAATATGAGTGGGTAATAGTGGATGGAAACTTAGAATCGGATCCCTGGGAGAAAATAAACGCTTATTTAGCAACAGGAAAATTCAACTATTTTGGCAGCACCGTTATGCCGGGCCCGCAATTAAAACAGGCGATTCCTTATTCCAAAAAAATAAAAGAATTGTATTCCTACGTTAAAATTATTTGGGGAGGATATTTTGCATCCAATCAATACAAGGTAATTTTAGATTCGGGCTATGTAGATTATATAGTAAACGGTCCAGGAGACAATACATTTCCGAAATTAGTAAATGCAATAGAAAATAATTTACCGGTTAATGACATTAAGAACCTTATAATAAAAGAAAACGGGCAATACATTAAAACAGCAAAAGAAGAATTATTAGATCTTGATAAGCTGCCATCTTTGCCCTATGATAAATTAAATACATTTTACCCTTTGTCGAAATATTTGGGAAAAACGTATTTGGGAACACGTACATTAGCCTATCACAGCAGCTTTGGCTGCCCTTTTACCTGTTCCTTCTGTGCTGTGGTTCCTATTTATAATGCGCGTTGGAAAGGCAAATCAGCTTTGGGAATTTATAATGATGTAAAGGCATTAAAAGAAAAACATAAAGTTGACGCGATTGAATTTCATGACAATAATTTTTTTGTATCGGAAAAACGGGTTGTCGAATTTTCTAATCTTATAAAAAACGAAAACATTGTTTGGTGGGGTGAAGCCCGCATTGATACAATGGATAAATACAAGGATGAGTCTCTTGCCATATTGAGAGCATCAGGATGTAAGATGATCTTTTTTGGCGCAGAAACCGGTAATGATGAAGTTCTTAAAAAAATGGATAAGGGAGGAACGCAAACCGGCGCGCAAATTTTACAATTTGCAGAGCGTTTAAAAAAGTTTGATATCATTCCTGAATATTCTTTTGTACTTGGAACGCCGGGAGACAGTGAAGAAGAAGTAAACAAACAAATTGACGGCGATATTGAATTTATAAAAAAAGTAAAAGCAATAAACCCGAATACAGAGATCATTATTTATACATACAGTCCCGTGCCGACTGAAGGATCTGATATGTACAAAAAAGTATTAGACAGCGGATTCAAATTTCCTGAAACGTTGGAAGACTGGATCAGTCCTGCATGGGAGAACTTTGATCTTAGAAAAAATCCGCTTACCCCTTGGATCAAGCCTTACATGATTGATAAGATCCGTAATTTTGAAACCGTATTAAATGCGTATTACCCGACAGTATCAGATATAAAATTAAATAAGACAAAAGTATTCCTGTTGAAACTGATGAGCGCGTGGAGGTATAAATTTCAAGTGTATATTTTTCCGAAAGAGATCCGTTTGCTGCATGTATTATGGAAATACAGGCAACCGGAGAAAGAAGGCTTCTAATGAATAAGCTGTATCATACATACTATAAATACATTTATAAACCTGTTGCATCGGTTTATTTAAGAACGGATTCTAATATAACGTTCGACGGGTTTAAGCTTAAAGTTTTAAAAGATGTATTTCATCCTAAATTGTTTTTTAGCTCCCAATACTTTTATAGCTTTTTAAAGGACAAAGATTTTGAAGGAAAAACATTTTTAGAGATCGGCTGCGGCTCAGGCATACTGAGTTTACTGGCATTTAAAAAAAATGCGTTGGTTACTGCCGGCGATATTGACCCTAAGGCAATAGAAAATACTTCTTTGAATTTTAGAACTAATTTTAAAGACACATTTCAAAAAGCGGAAATTATAGAAAGTGATGTGTTTAGCAGATTGCAAAAAAAAAGATATGATGTCATTGCAATTAACCCGCCTTATTATTTTAAAAAGGTCGATGTAAATAAACAGCTGGCTTGGTACTGTGGAGAGAACGGAGAGTATTTTGAAAAACTTTTTTCCGGGTTACATTTCTATATGCTTCCTGCGAGTAAGGTTTACATGATATTGGCTGATACTGCTGAAACAGAGCGTATCCGATCCATTGCCGGCAAGTACAACATAACGTTTTCGGTTGCTGATGAAAAGCAAATAAAGTTTGAAAAGAATTATATTTTCCAATTAAGCTTACCCGATTCCCAATATTAAAAATTGATACTAATAGAAACGCAGGAATACATATTTACAAAAGATCAATTAGAGATCATCAAAGCTGTATTGTACTTTGAGATCTTCGATTACCCTTTAACCGTTGACGAATTGTTTGAAAATTCGGCTATTAATACAACAAAAGAAAAGTTTATTACGGATCTTGAAATACTGTCAGAAACAAAAACATTAACCCGATCAGGCAAGTTTATATTAGGGATAAAAGGCAATAGCGCAGCTGTTGCAAAACGATTAAAAGGAAATAAAGGCGCAGATGATATTATGGAAACGGCTTACAGATACAGTAAGAAAGTATCGTCGTTTCCTTTTGTAGAAGGAATTTGCTTATCGGGTGGTTTATCAAAAAATTATTATGATGAAACCGGTGACATTGATTTTTTTATCATTACAAAACCCGGAAGATTGTGGATCTGCAGAACGTTATTGATCTTAAAATATAAACTCTTACCAAAAGCTAAAAAGAAATTTTGGTGCGTTAATTATTTTATTTCTTCTGATAGTTTGGCAATACCCGAAAACAATGTATTTACGGGTACAGAGCTCGCATACCTTATTCCCACTGTTAATTATCGTATTTACCAAAACATACTAACCAAAAACAATTGGTATAAATCACGGTTCCCAAATAAAGAGATCTTGCCCGACATTAACTGTATCAATACACCTAAGCCGGTTTTAAAATCATTTATTGAAACTATATTAAGCGGGAAGCTCGGAGCATGGCTAGATGATACATTGCTTCGTTATACATTAAAACATTGGAGAAAAAAATATCCGGAAATGAGTAATGAAGATTTTGAATTACAGTTTAGATCGCGGAAAGATGTGTGCAAGCGACACACCAATGGATTTCAGAATATAGTGCTGCAGAAGTGGACGGAAAAACAAAGTGAATATGAGAAGATGTTGAATATAAAATTCACATAACAGTTAAAATTGAAAGTATTATTTACACATAGTTATTTTTTAAAGTTTGATGCAAAGCAGTATAAAACGGCTATGCCGTATCCGCCTTTAGGAACGCTGTATGCCATAGCATATTTGCGGGAACACGGGTATGATGTAAAACTATTTGATACTATGTTTTGCGATTCGGCTAAAGATATTTATAGTACCATTGATGCCTATCAACCTGATATTTTTATCAGTTATGATGACGGGTTTAATTACCTCACTAAAATGTGTTTGACGAATATGCGGGAAGCCTGTTTTGAAATGCAGGAATATGCAAAATCGAAAGGTTGTAAAGTAATTACCTCAAGCTCTGATGCCGCCGATCATTACGAAGATTATTTAAAACATGGCGCGGATGCTATTGCAATTGGTGAAGCGGAACAAACCGTATTGGAATTATGTAATGCGTTTAAAAATAATGCAGCTGTCAATTTAACTTCGGGAATTGCTTTTAAAGAGGATGGTTCTGTAAAGCTAACCGCTAAACGTTCCGTTATTAAAGACCTTGATACACTTCCGCCGCCTGCTTGGGATGTGGTTGATATTACACCGTATAAAAAAATGTGGATGGAAAACCACGGGTATTTTTCTTTGAATTTTGTAACAACCCGCGGTTGCCCCTATAAATGTAACTGGTGTGCAAAACCTATATACGGGAACCGTTATAATTCTCATAGCCCTGAAAATATAGTCTTGGAAATTAAAAACCGGCAGCAGCAATTTGGTTTCACACATATTTGGTTTGCCGACGATATTTTTGGATTAAAACCAAATTGGCTTAAGGAATTTGAATACTACATTAAAAAAGAAAATGTAACAATAGCTTATAAAATTCAGAGCCGGGCCGACTTACTTTTAGAAGAAGACAATATTATACATTTGTCAAACAGTGGCTGCAAAACAGTGTGGATGGGTGCTGAAAGCGGCTCTCAAAAAATACTGGATGCTATGGATAAGGGCACAAAAGTTGAACAGATCTATGAGGCAACGCGGTTATTAAAAAAATACAACATTCATGTAGCGCTTTTTTTACAATTAGGTTATTTAGGAGAAACCATCGATGACATAAAACTCACTATAAAAATGGTGGAAGATCTCATGCCTGATGACATTGGGATCTCTGTTTCCTATCCTTTACCGGGAACCGTTTTTTATG
>JBBRHI010000004.1:0-21824 GCA_038222995.1 Bacteroidia bacterium
AATAGTAGAGTCGTTCCCTAAAGATCAAAAAATAATATTTGCACCCGATAAAAACTTAGGAGCTTACATTAACAAAATAACAGGTCGTAACATGGTATTGTGGAACGGGGCTTGTATGGTGCATGAAATTTTTAGTCTTGAAAAACTTATAAAATTAAAGGTTCAGCATCCTAAAGCCATTGTTTTAGCACACCCCGAATGTGAAGCTGCTATTTTGGAACATGCCGGTTTTATTGGAAGCACAACGGCTTTATTGAATTACAGTAAAAAATCGGATGCGAATGCATTTATTGTATTAACGGAAGCAGGAATCATTCATCAGATGCAAAAATCGAGTCCCGGTAAAACGTTTATACCTGCCCCTCCAAATAACAGTTGCGCCTGTAACGACTGTCCTTATATGAAACTAAATACCCTCGAAAAAATATATAATACACTAAAATATGAACAGCCCCAACTTTTAATGGATGAAAGCTTAATTGCAAAGGCTAAAAAACCCATAACCCGTATGTTGGAATTATCGGCTCAATTTGGCCTATAAATTTTATGTTATGGATTATAAATTTTAAATTAGATGTTTAATAAATTTTTCGTGCGGCCTATAAAACCCAATACTTCTCATAATAAACTTAGAATTTTTTTCTTCTGTTTTTTCTGTGCTTTTTCTTTTTCATTGGTTTCACAAACCGTTAATCAAAACGGTTACAATGTGTTTTATTATGATAATGGCGCTAAATCGTCGGAAGGCAATATGCAAGACGGTAAACCGGATGGCTATTGGAAGAATTATTATAAGAACGGAAAAGTAAAAATAGAAGGAAATCGTAAAAACTTTCAGCTCGACAGTACATGGAAATTTTATTCCGAAAAAGGGAAAATTACTAAGTCAGTGGCATACGCTGAAGGTAAAAAGAACGGTTATACACTTAATTACGATACAAATCAAAGAATAATAAGCAAAGAACCTTTTGTAAATGATATTAAGCAGGGCAATGTGTTTTTATTATACCCTTCAGGTAAAACCAAACAGGTAACGCCTTATATAAAAGGCCGGCCGGATGGTATGGCCTATGAATTTTCGGAAGACTCAACCATTATTTCAATCATTAAATACCAGGGTGGCATACTGGCAAATATTGAAAGAATAAACCGTAAAGATGAAAACGGGAAAAAACAGGGTGTATGGAAAACTTACTATGAAGACGGAACTCTAAAAGAAGAAAAAAAATATAAAGATGATCTGGTTGACGGTTACACAAAATCATACGACAAAAAAGGAAATTTAACCGCTACAGAAAAATTTGATAACGGTAAACAAGTTAAAAATGCGCCGGAATTAGCAAAATTAGATGTTTATAAAGATTATTATGACGATGGAACGTTAAAATATGAAGGCGGGTATATTAACGGCATGCCTGTAGGAACCCATTATCATTACAAGTTAAAATATATGTGTGATTCGTTGCCTGTAGCCCGTGACGATACAAGCGATGTAATGATCAGGATACAAGTTTGCAGGAACAGGCCTGTTCCCGATTCGGCCATTGTTTATACCGAAGGAATTAAAACCGATTATGGTGCGGTTGACAGTTTAAGAAACAGGATAGGTATATGGTACGAATATCATAATACCGGCGAATTTAAAGGCAAAGGATTATACCTGAATGATAAACGTGTGGGCGATTGGGTATTTTACTATCCAAACGGACAAATTGAGCAAAAAGGAAAATATGATAAAAAAGGAAAAGCGCAAGGCGATTGGAAATGGTATTATGAAAACGGGGCTTTAATGCGTGAAGAAACTTATTTAAATAATTTGCGCGACGGAACTATGACGGAGTATACCGAAGACGGTAAAATACTCACTAAAGGTGAATATGCAGAAGATATGCAGGAAGGTATTTGGGTTTATGAAACCCCCGAATATAAAGAAATTGGTAAGTATGTAGATGATAAACCGGATAGCCTATGGAAACGGTATTACATGCCTAAAGAAAAATTAAGGTACGAAGGCCGTTTTTTAAACGGCGACGAAGATGGCGTTCACACCTGGTTTTATCCTAACGGAAAAAAAATGATCCAGGGATCGTATGCAGGCGGCATGAAACAAAATGATTGGAGATTTTATGATGAAGGCGGCTATAATTACTTAACCATATTTTATGAGAATGATATAGAAGTTAAATTCCAGGGAACAAAAGTAGTTCCTACCTATGAGGAGAGCATAAGAGATTACTCCTCTATCACTTCCAAAAAACCGGACAAGACCATTTTAGATAAAGAACAAAAACAAAATGAAAAGCAAGATAAAGAATAATAAAAATTCCTTTCCTGCTTCTTCCGCATCTAATACCGGCAATATTAATGATGCTTTATTAATTTCTGTTTTACAAACGCTGCCGGTTGGCGTTATTATTTTTTCCAATACCAAAATACTTTTCATAAATCAAAAAGCACTTAAAATTTTTAAAGTAAGCAAGAGTTTACAAAAAAACATTAATGACCAATCTGTTTTTGATTTTATATTACCGCAATACCATAAAAGGATAAAGGCTAATAATAAAAAAATTTTATCGGGAGAAGAATTTGATTCATTCGAATTAAAAATTAAAAATACCCGGGGCGAAATAACGGACATTGAAGTAAAATCCAATGCGATTACTTTTAACGGGAAAAAAGTTATACAAACTGTTATTACTGATGTTTCGGAGCGTGTGCGAGCGCGTAATAAGCTTACAGAAATTGAAAATGATTTACAGGTAATTTTAAAAGGAATTGATGAGGTTGTTTATTACATTGATTTTAGCGGTGAGAAGAAATTAAAGTTTATATCTCATAAAGTACATGATACTTTTGGTGTGAAGCCCGATACATTCAGTAAAAAATATGTAACGGGTAAATCAAGCATCCTAAAACATATTCATCCCGATGATCTTGATTTTGTAGTTAAAAGCGCTGAAAAGTTAAGAAAGGAAAAAAAGCCTCAAACATTTATTTACCGGTTCAAAAATTTTAAAACGGGTAATTACTTATGGCTTCAAGAACGTATAATACCGCAATTTGACGAACATAAAAATTACATAGGTAATTTAGGAATTACAAGAGACGTTACCGCAGATATTTTAAAAGAACAGCATTTAAAGCAGAATGAAAAAACCTTTAAGCATTTATCTCAAAATGCATCAGATATTATTTACCTCTACGACTTTAAACCAACAGGTAACTATACTTACGTAAGCGATTCCGTAAAAAAAATATTAGGCTATTCTCCCGAAGATTTTTATAAAGATCCTTTATTCGGCAACAAAATCATTTTGAATGATGATAAGCACATCATAAAAAACTCAAACAAGGTTATTACCGAAAAGAGAAATGTAAGAAAAACATTGGATAAATCTGTTTTCAGATATCTAAAGAATGACGGATCAATTGCGTGGCTTGAAACCCGTTATTCGCATTTAAAGGATAAACAGGGAAATATTGTAACACTGATAGGAATTAGCCGGGACGTAACAAAAGAGAAACAGGAAGAGATTTTAAGGAAAGAGACCGAAGAAAAATTTAAGCTGATAGCCGAAAATTCTAACGATATTATTTTCTTTTTCACGTATCACCCCAAACCAAAATATATTTATGTAAGTCCTTCCATTAAAAAAGTATTGGGATACAGCGCCAATGAATTTTATAAAAATGCACACCTTGCACAGACAATAGTACCTGATACAGAAACGTACATCGCTTTTGAAGACACAATTGCCGAAAGGCAAAAAGACAATACACTTGAGTTTACGACAGGTGTTTTTCAGTATAAAACTAAAGCGGGAAAAATTATCTGGCTGGAAGATAACTATTCTCCCATTTTTGACAATGAGGGAAAAATAAAGTTTATACTGGGAGTAAGCAGGGATATTACGGTCGAAAAAAACTACAGCAAAGAACTGGAACAAAAATGGACCAATTACGAGAATTTATTAGAAACATCACCGATTGGAATTTTAATACATGATAAACATGTTTGTTTATATTGTAACAAAACCGCTTTAAATATTTTAGAAGGAGATAATCCAAATGATATTATAGGTACGCCCTTGTTTGATTATTTTTCGCCGGAGCAAAGAGATTTTGCTCTTGATAGAATGGCCAGGGCAATGAACGGGGAGGAATTAAATGACCATGCTTATAAAATTCGTACAGCCAAAAACAATATAATTGATGTTGAGCTAAAAACGGTTCCCTTTGTATATAATGGTACCAAGTGCGTGCAAACGATCATATCAAACATTTCGGATGTTAAAAAGCTTGAGAAAGAAAGAATAAGGGCCGAAATAGCGGAAGACTTAAATAAAGAATTAATAAAAGAGATTAATTACCGGAAAAAAATTCAACATGAATTAGTTACCCAAACAACCAAGTATGAGGCTATTTTTAACAATACATCGCACTTAATATGGTCTGTTAATGCTAAGCTCAACATTACCTCATTCAATAAAAATTATTATAATTATATCGAAAAGATTTTTCAATATAAGCTACATGTGGGAGATCATATAGGTGATGTAAAAACAAAAGATCATCAAAATATTAACCTGAACTTTTGGATAGATAAATATAAAAAAGTATTTAGTGACAAAAAAGATAACAAGGCCGAGTTTTTTGAGATTCAAAATACGGATTCGTCCGGAAAAGTTCATCACCGCGAGATCTACCTTCATCCCATAAGGGATACTAAAGGAGAGGTTAATGAAATAGCTGTAATAGCTCATGATGTAACAGATAGAAAAACAGTTGAACAAAAAATCTTAGATCAAGCCGCTAAACTGGAATCTATTTTTGAAAGCTCGGCCCACCTGGTTTGGACCGTAGACACCGACTTTAACCTCACCTCGTGCAATAATAATTTTATTGAAACATTTAAAATTAATTATAAAGTAGAACCTGTTTTAAATAAACAGCTTCATAAAGTGGTGCCGAGTGAAAAAAGGTCGGAGTACGAAAACTATTGGTATCCGTTATACAAAAAAGTTCTATCTGGTAATTCTTTAAAGTTTGAAAGAAAACAAAATGATAAAAAAGAAAATTTAAGTTACAAAGAAATTTACCTTAACCCGATTCGTAACTCACTCGGCGAAATTATTGAGATTGCTTGTCTGGCCCATGATATTACGGAAAATAAACAATTTGAAAAACAAATAGTCGAACAATCGGCTAAATTAAAAGCTATTTTTGAAAGCGGTGACCAGTTAATGTGGACCATAAGTATGGATAAAAAACTGACCTCGTTTAATCAAAATTACGCTAAAGCTATTTTTGATCTGTATGGCTATTATCCGGAAATTGGAAAAAGTATGCGGAGCTCTAAAAGTGCCGAATACCATAACATTTGGGATAATAAATATGAAGCGGCCTTTGCCGGTAAACAAATAGAGTTTATTTCTGAAAGAACAAACCGCAACGGATTAAAAATTATCAGGCAAATGATACTGTATCCAATTAAAGATAATGACAACAACGTTATAGAAATTTCAGGGATCGGCTTTGACATTACCGAGAATAAGAAAAATGAGGAGCGGATCACACAGTCGCTTAAAGAAAAAGAAGTTTTATTAAAGGAAGTTCATCACCGCGTAAAAAATAACATGCAGGTTATATCCAGTATATTGAACCTTCAGTCATCTTACGTTAAAGACGCATACGCTTTGAACTTATTAAAAGAGTGCCAAAACAGGATCAAATCAATGGCATTTATTCACGAAAGCTTATATCAAACAAAAAATTTCGAATCCGTTAATTTTTCTGAATACGTTACCACTTTATCCAAAAATTTGGTGCATACCTATTCCATAAACTCTAAAAAAATTAAACTTATTTTAACCCTCGATAAATTGTTCCTGAACCTTGATTCATCAATACCTTGCGGGCTTATTATCAACGAAATTATATCAAATTCATTAAAATATGCATTTCCTGATAATAGAGATGGAATAATCTTCGTAACTTTGAAAGTTAATAATAATAATGTGAGGATAGAAGCGGGTGATAACGGTATAGGCATTCCAAACCATATAGATATAAAACATACGGAAACACTGGGTTTACAGCTCGTTGATACGTTAGTGGAACAAATAAACGGAACGTTAGTTTTAGAAAGAAAAAAGGGAACTAAATTTATAATAGAATTTAAGAATTAATAAATTATTATGGAAAACAACATAAACGTTTACATTGTAGAAGATGAAAGCATCGTAGCAAAGGATATACAAAACAGCCTAAAAAAGTTGGGCTACAATGTGCTTGGCATTAGTAATAACGGTGCAGACGCTATTAAAAATATTGTTGATTTAGAACCCAACATTGTTTTAATGGATATTATGATTAAAGGAAATATGACGGGTATTGAAGTGGCTGAAACGATTAAAAAAGACTATAATATCCCTGTTATTTTTTTAACGGCTTATGCAGACGAAAGTACATTGGCCAAAGCAAAAATTACCGAACCTTACGGATATATTTTAAAACCGTTCAAAGAAATTGACTTGCACTCAACGATCGAAATGGCTATTTATAAGCATAAGAAAGATACAGAAGTTCAAAAAGAAAGGGACTTTCTATATTCATTAGTTGAAAATAAAGATGACGCCGCAAAAGATATCTTATTTGTGAAATCAAATAGCCGTCTTGTAAAAGTTAACTTGAAAGATATTTTTTATGTGGAAGCATTAAAAGATTACGTTGTCTTAAACACACAATATACTCGTTACACCATTCATTCTACTATGAAAGACATAGAAAAGAAATTGGATAACGGTGATTTCATCCGAGTACATCGCTCTTTCATTGCCCGCATCGACAAAATACAAACAATTGAAAATCAAACAGTTGTGCTTGAAGAAAATAAAAAAGTGATTCCTATTGGAGGTTCTTACCGTGATGACCTTTTGGCAAAATTAAATATGATTTAATATTTGATTAAACTATTAAATCTATATCCATAATATATTTTTCATGATTAAATACACATTTTTATTATTTACAATTGCATCGTGTTTAAACTTAGTATCACAAATTAACGTTAATAAGCTTAGCGAAAAAAATTATGAGTCTGTTAAACAAACTACAACTTATTTTGTAATTCCTGAATTTGATAAAGGTAAGAAACAACAGTATTTTGACCTGTTGAAAACGATATGGAACTTTACACCAATAAAAATACTAACGTATGAAGAATCTAAAAAAATTGATTTTAGCGATGTTTTAAAATCTAAAATATCACTAAGAGGACTTGAATATAATAGTTCGGGTGCAGGTAATTTCACTTCTTGGAAATATGGAATGTTTTTTACTTTTTATACCGGTAAAAATGAGAAGGATATTGCAATAATAGAATTTTGTAGTAAAACTAGCTCAGTAATAAATTCCATTGATGAAAAAAGTAATCTTCTTAATAATATTTACTGTAATTATTATTTGGGACTTCTTAAAAATGATTTGCAATTAGTAAATAATGCTTTAATCAAAAATGATAATTCCCAGCAGGGATCAATCAATCAGGTAATTAAAGATAACGGTTATAATATAAGTAAAGATACATTATTTATTCCTGATTATATATTAGACCATACAAGATCGAGTATTAAAGATGTTTTGTCAAAAAGCTCTTTTAAATATAAAATTGTTTCTACAGAAATTCTAAGTGACATAATTTTGTCAAATAAAGATGTGTATTATTTAAACTTCGTTCTTGTTGGGACAAGAAAGAAAATAAGTATTGTTAATTCCTTTACAGGTAAAATCATTTATAGTAGCTGGCTTGATGTTGTTTTTAAGGCTAAAAACCTGTCTTTCAATTCGAGCGACGTAGATAAAATAAATGAGGTTTTAAAATAGTAATGTATTAAGTGGGTTCACAATACGATATTATAGTAGTTGGAGCCGGCCACGCCGGTTGCGAGGCAGCGGCAGCAGCAGCAAACATGGGCTCTAAAGTGTTGTTACTCACCATGAACATGCAAACCATCGCACAAATGAGCTGCAATCCGGCTATGGGTGGTATTGCAAAAGGACAAATTGTTCGCGAAATTGATGCATTGGGAGGTTATAGCGGGATTGTTTCTGATAAGTCGGCTATTCAATTTCGGATGCTCAATCGTTCTAAAGGACCTGCCATGTGGAGTCCGCGTACTCAAAATGACAGAATGTTATTTGCATCTACTTGGAGAGAAATGTTGGAACAAACGCCCAATGTTGATTTCTGGCAAGACATGTGTAGAAACCTGGTCATCTCAAAAGACGGTAAACGAGTTGAAGGGGTTGTTACCGGTATGGGCTTAGAATTTAAGGCTAAGGCAGTTGTATTAACTAATGGTACTTTTTTAAACGGATTAATTCATATTGGAGAAAAACAAATTGGCGGCGGACGTAATGGAGAATCTGCTTCCTATGGAATAACAGAACAATTAGTTAAGCTGGGCTTTGAGAGTGGACGTATGAAAACAGGAACACCTCCCCGTATTGATGGAAGATCTCTTGATTATTCTAAAATGGAAGAGCAGGAAGGCGATGAAGATATTGATAAATTTTCTTACATAGATGGTACCTCACCCTTCATTTCAAAAGAGGGAGGCCTCGTTAAAAAACAAGTTCCCTGTTACATAACGTACACTAATCAGGATGTACATGATGTTCTAAAAACGGGGTTCGAAAAATCACCAATGTATTCAGGAAGAATACAGGGATTAGGCCCAAGGTATTGTCCGAGTATCGAAGATAAAATTACAAGGTTTTCTGAAAGAGAAAGGCATCAATTGTTTGTGGAACCGGAAGGCTGGAGTACGGTAGAAATTTATGTAAACGGCTTTTCTACTTCTTTGCCCGAAGATGTTCAGCAAAAAGCGTTGAGGTTGATACCGGGTTTTGAGAAGGCAAAGATGTTTCGTCCGGGGTATGCAATAGAATATGATTATTTCCCGCCTACCCAGTTAAATTTAACGCTTGAAACCAAATTAATAGATAGTCTTTATTTTGCAGGACAAATCAACGGCACTACGGGTTACGAAGAAGCAGCTTGTCAGGGCCAAATGGCAGGTATTAACGCGCATTTAAAGCTTAATGAGAAAGCCCCTTTAATATTAAAGCGCCATGAAGCATACATTGGAGTTTTAATTGATGATTTAGTGACTAAAGGAACAGACGAGCCTTATCGTATGTTTACTTCTCGTTCTGAATACAGATTATTGTTGAGGCAAGATAATGCAGATGTTCGATTAACCCCACTCTCCTACTCTATTGGTTTAGCAAGCCAACAAAGATTTGATAAGGTTAATGATAAGATCAAAGATTACGAAAGCCTTATTAAATATTTTAAAAATAATAGCGCAGAACCTGAAGAAACAAACCCATACTTGGAAAGTATACACTCTTCGCCGCTGACTCAAAAAGGAAGGTATTTTAATGTATTATCTCGCCCCGATGTTAACATCATGGGTTTAAGCAATTATTGCGGTGATATTAATGCAGTTACTTCTACTATGGATGTGGATGCTATTATGCAGGCAGAGATTTTAATGAAATACGAAGGATATATTGAAAGGGAAAAAGAAAATGCTGATAAAGTTGCAAAGCTTGACGATTACAAAATCAAACCTGAATTTGATTATAAGGCAGTGAATAGTTTGTCCCTAGAGGCCAGAGATAAATTAACGAAAATGCGACCTGCAACAATTGGTCAAGCAAGCCGCATTTCAGGAATAAACCCTGCAGATATTTCTGTGCTTTTAGTTCATCTAGGAAGATAGTTCCACGTGGAACAACAGCTTTAAATACTTTTAAAACAATTCAAAATGTTAACCGTAGAAAAATGTTTAGTGTGTGGCTCAAATCAATTTGAGCCTTTTTTAGTTTGTAAAGATCATACTGTTAGCAAAGAAACTTTTAATATAGTCTCCTGCACTTCATGTGGCTTTAAGTTTACAAATCCCCGTCCTAACGATTCCATAATTGGCGATTACTATAGGGCGGAAGAGTATATTTCTCACACAAACACGAAAAAGGGATTGGTTAATAAGCTATATCATGCTGTAAGGACACATACATTGAGAAAGAAGATTAAACTTCTTGAATCTTACGTTTCACGTGGAACAATATTGGATTATGGCTGCGGCACAGGGATGTTTTTATCAGAATGTAAAAAAAGAGGGTGGGAAGCTTACGGAATGGAACCTGATGATAATGCGAGAAAACTAGCGTCAGTTTCTAACGTTAATTTGTTTTCTGATAAAGGTAAGATTAACGAATATGTTCCTAATACTAAATTTGACGTCATAAGTTTGTGGCATGTTTTAGAACATGTAACGGATATGAATGATACCTTATTGTTTTTTAAGTCTCGGTTAAACAGCAACGGTGTTTTAATTATTGCTGTACCCAATCATGTGTCTTACGATGCTGCTTATTATAAAGAAAATTGGGCTGCCTACGACGTCCCAAGGCATCTTCATCATTTTGAAAAGAAAACGATTAGTCTATTGTTGGAAAACAATGGCTTTGTACTCAGAGAAACGTTACCCATGAAATTCGATAGCTTTTATGTTTCCATGCTGAGTGAGAAGTATAAAACAGGAACTGTAAATCTGGCTAAAGCTTTTATGTTGGGGTTAAAATCAAACTTAAAGGCTAGTGAATCACACTTGTTCTCTAGTACCATTTATGTATTCACGCATAAATAGTTTCACGTGAAACAAAAAAACCTGCGCGATTTGCGCGGGTTTTTTTGTTTTTGGCTACGCCTTAATTTATTTGCTCCCACCAGTTTAAGAACAGTTGGTTGTTATCGTTAAGGTTTACTTTCTCACCTATCATTGGTGTTATAAGAGGGATACGAAACTGTTTATTTAATTCAACTATCCGTTTTAAAGGATCATCCCAATCGTGGTTAGCTAATGCAAACTTTGATGAATGCACAGGAAATAGTTTTTTTGTGGAAAGGTTTTTTGCTGCATGTAAAACTTCTTCGGGTTGCATATGGATGTATTTCCAGCTTTTGTCGTATTGCCCATTCTCCAATATCGCTAAATCAAAAGGCCCAAAACGATTACCGATGTCTAAAAAATGAGTATCATAGCCACTATCCCCGCCAATAAATATTTTATAGCGTGGTGTTTGTAAAACGAAAGAAACCCATAAGGCTTTGTTTCTTATTAAGCCTCTTCCTGAAAAATGCCTGGCAGGAACTGCATTTACTATAAAATCTTTATCTAGTACAACTTCTTTATTCCAATCTAACTCAACAATTATAGTTTTATCATATCCCCATTTTTCTAGATGTTCTCCTGTGCCTAATCCACAAATCACATTTTTTACTTTAGCTTTAAGCTTAACAACTGTTTTATAGTCTAAATGATCCCAATGATCATGTGTGATAAAAAGATAATCGATTTCAGGTAAGTCTTCTACGGCATATTTATCCGCCCCTTTAAATGCCCTTGTTGTAAATGAAAAAGGGGAAGCCGCACCACTTAAAACCGGATCAACTAAAATGGTTTTTCCATTGAGTTGCATAAAATATGATGAATGTCCAAACCAAATAATAACATCTTCACTTTTAGTTAAATGTATGAGATCTGTTTTAACACCGGGAATAGTATCGTATGGTTTTTTTCTTTTCTTTTCTCCAAACAAAACTTGTTTTAGAACGGAGTAATAAGTAGCGCCTTCAGTAAGTGAAGGAGTAATGCTTTTATTTTGAAAAGCACCATTTTTGTAATTAGGAGATTGCTCTATTAATTTTAGCCTGGTTTTACCTGGCCTTGTGCCAAACTTTGCCTGTTTCATAACTGCTATAACAATTAAACTAAAAAGTAGGATTCCTATTAATGCTGCGATCATAAGTGTATTGTGTTTATTGAATTAGAAAGAGTTAAGTTTTTATGGTTTGGTTGGTAAATATAATTCAGAAAACATCGGGTACTAAGGCTCTCTTACAAATATACAAACATCCACAGTTTCATATTAGTTGAGCTAAAGCCGGTGTTTTTTATATTGCTCAGATGAAAACTGCAGCAGATTGGAAACTTTATAAGTTATAGAAGTTTAAGCCGATTATAATACCTTTTTTTATTAAAAATCTTCCAAATGTAATGTTCATTTAACCATTAATAAGGATGGAAATGATTCCATGTATCCTGTCCTTCAGATTTTTTGATCCTATTCGTTTATCAAATTTAACCTAGTGGTTTTGTTTATTTCGGTGAACTATAATAATGCTAAGATGTGTCGAATTAAAGAGCAAGTAAACTCATAGGATAAATTATGATGCACTATATTTATTGGTTTTGATCGCCAGGGTATTGTTAATATTTATATATCTCTAAAACATCAAAACATTCAGCCTTTATCAATTCAAAATTTGCAATAATTTTATTTAAAAAAAAATAGAAAAATCAAATTCTGCAAGTTTTATTAGTTTTTATTTTTTATAAATACCGTATAAACAAAAGACGAAACTTTGGTACTAAATTAGTAAGGAAAATTATTTATGATTTATGCACTATTTGCATTTTTTAAACCCTTACAGCAACATTTTTAGTAAATTCGGCTCATCTAAAAACAAACTACATGGAATTCAGAATAGAAACAGACACAATGGGCGAGGTAAAAGTACCTGCCAATGTTTATTGGGGCGCACAAACAGAACGTTCCCGTAATAATTTTAAGATTGGGCCCGAAGCAAGTATGCCCAAAGAAATCATATATGCATTTGGCTATTTAAAAAAGGCTGCAGCGCTTGCTAATTGTGATTTAGGCGTATTATCTAAGGAAAAATGTGACTTGATCGGTAAGGTATGCGATGAGATTTTAGCGAAAAAATTAGATGATCAGTTCCCTTTAGTGATTTGGCAAACAGGGTCAGGCACTCAAAGTAATATGAATGCCAATGAAGTGATTGCATACCGTGCACATGTTATGAATGGAGGTAAATTAACAGATGAACCAAAAATTTTACACCCTAACGACGATGTTAATAAATCGCAAAGCAGTAACGACACATATCCAACGGCTATGCATATTGCAGCCTATAAGCAAGTGGTTGAAATTACAATACCGGGGATGGAAAAGCTTAGGGATTCATTATCAAAAAAAGTAAAAGAATTTGACAAGATTATTAAAACCGGCCGTACTCATTTTATGGATGCCACTCCTTTATCTCTAGGACAAGAATTTAGCGGTTATGTACAGCAAATAAACATGAGTATTCGCGCGTTAAAAAATGCTTTAGAAGCGGTGAAAGAACTGGCATTAGGTGGAACAGCTGTTGGTACGGGTTTAAACACGCCCAAAGGCTACGATGTGTTGGTTGCAAAAAAAATCGCAGAACTAACAGGATTTCCTTTTGTAACAGCACCAAATAAATTTGAAGCTTTAGCAGCACATGATGCTATGGTAGAGCTTAGCGGAGCATTGAAGCGTAGTGCTGTATCGTTGTTTAAAATAGCAAACGACATTCGTATGTTATCTTCAGGGCCGCGTTGCGGGATTGGAGAAATTATTATTCCTGATAATGAGCCGGGCTCTTCCATTATGCCGGGTAAAGTTAACCCTACGCAACCTGAAGCGTTGACCATGGTTTGCGCGCAGGTTATTGGTAATGATGTTGCAGCAACTATTGGCGGCACAATGGGCCATTTTGAATTGAACGTATTTAAACCTGTTATAGCAGCCAATGTACTGCAGTCTGCTCGTTTAATAGGAGACGCTTGTGTATCGTTTACAGAAAAATGCAGCGATGGTATACAAGCTAATTTACCGGTAATTAAAAATCATTTAGAAAACTCTTTAATGCTGGTAACGGCTTTAAATACACATATCGGTTATGAGAAGTCGGCTAAAATAGCTAAGACGGCACATAAAGGAAATAAAACACTGCGTGAAGCAGCCGTTGAATTAGGCTATGTTACCAACGAACAATTTGACGAGTGGGTGAAGCCGGAAGATATGATAGGAAGCTTAAAATAAATCCGTTTTTTAATATAATTTTATGATCCCGAAGGTATTTGCCTTCGGGATTATTATTTTATAAATAGTGGCAATTGCTTGTGAAATCAACTATCTTTGAGCCATATAATGTGGTGGAACGGTAAATTTTGGGGCGAGCTGCAGAAAAAGCAAGTAAACTTAAATACAAACGTATTTATTTCCGGTTTACGAGGATCATCCTTTGCCTTTTTGATAAATGATTTGTTTCAAAACACCTCCTCCAATTTTTTTATCGTATGCAACGATAAAGAAAAAGCCGCTTACGTTTTAAACGATCTGCAGGCACTGGTTTCTGAAAAAGAAGTTCTTTATTTTCCGGAGAGTTATAAAGTTCCCTACAAGGAAGAAAAAACAAGTAATGCTTCGGTGCAGGAGAGGGCTGAAACGCTAAGCCGTTTAAGTAAAGATAATTACTCGGGGATTGTAGTAACCTATGCCGCAGCATTGGCAGAAAAAGTGGCCTCAAAAACGAGTTTGAGCAAGAACACATTGGTTATTAGAAAAGGCGAAAAATTAAGCACCGATTTTATAAGAGAATTTTTAGAAAGTTATAGTTTTGAACTGTGTGATTTTGTTGTAGAACCCGGCCAATACGCCATTCGCGGCGGTATTATAGATATTTATTCATTTGCAAATGAATTACCTTATCGCATCGAATTGTTCGGGAACGATGTGGATGCCATTAAAACATTTGATCCTGCCTCACAACTTTCAAATCACAATTACGATTTTATAACCATCATTCCGGACATACAATCCAATCAGGTGATTGAAGTTCGGCAATCTGTTTTTGATTATATCACCGATGAAACTATTTTGTGTTTTGATGATGTAGTGTATACTAAAGAATTAATTGATAAGCTGTTTGCTAAAACAGAAAAATCATTTTCCGCATTAAGCGGCGAGGTAAAACATATTTCTCCTGATGAATTGTATTTACAGGGAGAAGATTTTTTATCGATCATTAAACCCTTCAAAATCATTGAATACGGACTAAATGCCCACGTTGCTTCACAAGAGGTAAGTTTTAACCAAAGCATGCAGCCTCAGTTTAATAAAAACTTTGAGATGCTTATTAATGATCTTAAAGCGAATAAAGCCAAAGGATATAAAAACTATTTAACGACTGATAATGCTAAACAAGCTGAAAGACTTCAAACTATTTTTAATGATCTGTTATCTAAAGAGCATCGTACCTATGATAGTTTAATTGAACATATTAACATCAATATTCATGAAGGGTTTATTGATCATGATCTTAAAGTTGCTTGTTATACCGATCACCAAATCTTTGAACGTTACCATCGCTTTCATTTAAAAGAAACCCGGTATAAAACGGCAGAATCACTCACATTAAAAGAAATTTTATCGCTTAATCCGGGTGATTTTGTAACGCATATAGACCATGGTATCGGGCGCTTTGGTGGTTTGGTAAAATTAAATGTAAACGGTAAAGAACAGGAGGCCGTAAAGCTTGTTTACAAAGACAACGATTTTTTATATGTGAGCATTCACAGCTTACACCGCATTAGTAAATACACCGGTAAGGAAGGAAATGTGCCACGCATTGATAAAATAGGCTCAACAACCTGGAGCACATTAAAACAAAAAACAAAACGCAATGTAAAAGAAGTTGCGTATGATCTAATTAAACTATATGCAAAGCGTAAAGCTCAACCGGGGCATCGGTACCCGCAAGATAATTATTTACAGCATGAGTTAGAGGCTTCTTTTATTTATGAAGATACACCCGACCAAATAAAAGTAACAGCCGATGTAAAACGCGACATGGAAAAACCGCACCCTATGGATAGATTAGTGTGTGGCGATGTTGGATTCGGCAAAACAGAAATTGCTATTCGTGCTGCGTTTAAAGCCGTGTGTGACAGCAAACAGGTTGCTATACTGGTTCCTACAACTATATTGGCGTATCAACACTATAAAACATTTAAAGACCGTTTAAAAGATCTGCCTTGTAATGTGAATTTTATTAATCGCTTTAAGTCTGCCAAAGAAACCAAAGAGGTTATTAAAGGAATTGAAGAAGGGAAGATCGATATTTTAATAGGTACTCACAAAATTGTTGGCAAGGACATGAAGTTTAAAAACCTTGGCCTGCTTATTATTGATGAAGAGCAAAAATTTGGTGTCGGCATAAAAGATAAATTAAAAACGTTTAAAACATCAGTTGATACGCTAACGTTAACAGCAACGCCTATCCCGAGAACATTACAATTCAGCTTAATGGGTGCACGCGACTTGTCTGTTATCAGTACGCCGCCGCCAAACCGCTACCCTGTACAAACCGAATTAATTTCGTTTAGTGAAGAAGCTATAAGAGATGCCATTTCTTATGAATTAAATCGTGGAGGACAAGTTTATTTCGTACATAACAAAGTACAAAATATACAGGAAGTTGCCGGTATTTTACAACGGTTAGTTCCTGAAGCCCGCATTGCTGTTGGCCACGGACAGTTAGACGGGGACAAGCTTGAAGATATTATGCTTGGTTTTATTGAAGGAGAGTACGATGTGTTGGTAGCTACCACTATTATAGAATCGGGATTAGACATTAGTAATGCCAATACAATTATTATTAATGATTCTCAAAATTTCGGCTTAAGTGATTTGCACCAAATGCGGGGTAGGGTAGGACGAAGTAATAAAAAAGCATTTTGTTATTTGCTGACGCCTCCGTTTGTGAGCCTCAGCACAGAAGCGCGAAAAAGACTAAAAGCGATTGTTGAATTCAGTGACCTGGGAAGCGGCTTCCAAATTGCTATGCGTGATTTGGATATAAGAGGAGCCGGAAATTTATTGGGAGGCGAGCAAAGTGGTTTTATAAATGATATGGGGTTTGATACCTACATGAAAATACTGAATGAAGCCATTGAAGAATTGAAGCAGGAAGATTGGTATAGGGAAACCATTGAAGACGGCGAATCGGCAGAGGCCGATAAATCGGTTTTTTCCCGACAATTTGTAAAAGAAACCACTGTTGATACAGATTTACAGCTTTTAATACCGGACACATACGTGAGCAATTTAACCGAACGGTTATTATTATATCGGGAATTAGATAATATCTCTAAACCGGAAGATCTGTCGCTGTTTGAATCAAAGTTAAGAGATAGGTTCGGCCCACTGCCAATAGAAGCCGTAGAGCTCATTAACGTGGTTAGGATGCGTTGGGCAGCTATGAAGTTGGGCTTCGAAAAAATTACGCTTAAGAATAATAAAATGCTGTCTTATTTTTTAAGTAAACAGGATAGTGATTATTATAATTCACCTATGTTTAAAGCGGTATTATTATATGCACAAAAAACACCTAAACAAACTGCCTTAAAAGAACAAAACAATAAGTTATGGTTAACAATTGAAAACATTAAAAGCGTAGATGAGGCTATTAATGTACTCGAAAAAATTAACTCATTGGTTACAGTTCCTCTATAAATCAAAAAACTAAAGCATAAAAAAACCGCCTGTTTATACAGGCGGTTTTTTGTTTATAGATTTATAATGATTTATTGAGCAATCATTTTTTTAGTGGTTACAACACCGTCTACGTTTAAAGAATAGTAATAAACACCTGCAGCTTGTGCATTTAAGTTAACTGTATGAGTTCCTTTAGTTGCATCAACACTTTGTGTTGAAATAACACGGCCCATAACGTCAGTTACAGTAAATGTAGCAGTATGAGCTTCTTTATCCAACATATAAGCAACGTTAGATTCACCGTTGAAAGGATTAGGAGTATTTTGGCCTAAAGCAAAACCTTTGTTTTCAATTTCTTTAATGCCAACAGATGAGTTACCTGTAACACTGAAGAACATACGTGGAGCAGTAGTTAAATCACCAAGAGCAGCATTGTTATAAGTTGCACTGTACTGTGCGTGTCTTTGTTTTTTACTGTAGTTAACACCCATGTTCCAAGAATCTTTATCAACCTGGTATGGTAAATAATCAGAAACAGCATTTACTTGAGGGCTGCTTTGGTTCCATATAATACCGCAGAAACCGTTGATAGTAGGAACTACAGAAGTTGAAAAACTGTACATAGCCTGATTTAAAGTATGCGTTCCACCCGGTACAAATGTATAGAAACAAGAAACGATGTTACCTGCAGGAATAGTAACTCCGGCCGGAGCACCGCCCGTAAAAGGGATAGAAATTATTTTTGAAAAACCATATCCTAAACCCGTAGAGTCAATGGATTTTAATACATATTTTACTAATTTCATGTTAGTTGCAGGAGCAGCAGGACCTACTTTATTTCCGGCAGCACCAATAGCACCCATTATTTTAGGCCCGATAACTGACTTTCTCCAAGAAGAAATAGGAGCAACCCAAACGCTTGTGTTAGCAAATTTAGTATATACGTTAGTGTTAGTTGAATCACCCCAAACTAACCAAGTATATAATGTATCAACAGCGGCTGTTTTTTTAACGTAAGATGCCTGGATGAAAATAGAGTCAATATTATAAGAATCTGAATTGCTTACAATGGGAACAAAAGTACTTTGTAAGTAGATTGATTTAGGATCGAAGGTCGTTCCCAAGAAAATGTCATCATTAACACGGGTTGTACCTGTACTTGTTACTAAACTAACGGTTGAATCCATGAAAACAGTAGTTAAAAAAGTATCTTCCTGAGGAGTACTTGAGGTTAAATCAACTGTTTTTTGAGTCATCACCTCTTCGATAGGATCAAGTTGAATAGCAAATGCCCCACCTTGAGCTTTAGCCTGAGCCCTAACTTTAGCGGGAATTTTTGCATTTGGAGCCAATACGCCTCTTTCTGTATGTGTTGAAGGAGCTTTAGCTGCATTTTGAGCACTTGCACCCACGCATAATGCCAAAGCAGCTATTGATAAGTAAATTTTTTTCATTATTATAAAGTTTAGTTAATTATTCAAACAAAAATAATAATTTACTAATACAAAAACAATTAATTTAACAATATTTTAATACAAATAACTTAATATTATAAGTATATAATTCAACCAATTTAAAGAACTCATGTATCTTTGAACGTGCTCAAAAACATTACACGACAAATCGTAAAATTTAGTGAAGTAGATTCCTTGCGCGTTGTGTGGCATGGTCATTATGTAAGATATTTTGAAGACGGCCGCGAATCGTTCGGTAAAGAATACAGCTTAGGATATCTTGATATTTATGAACACGGCTTAGCGGTACCTTTAATAGATATGCAAATAAAATACAAACGTATTTTAGAGTACGGAGATACTGCCGTCATTGAAACAACATTTGTAAATTCTGCCGCGGCTAAACTCATATTCGAATATACGGTTACAAGTTTATTGCATGGCCATGTGGTTTGTACAGGAAGGAGCACTCAGGTTTTTATGAACCCAAAAACAAAAGAGCTTCATATCACCATGCCCGGATTTATGGAAAAATGGAAACAAAAATATGCCATAACAAGCGTTTAATTTTTTATTCGCTACAAATTTATTTAAAACTCATTCAGTCATGTATAAATTATTAGTTCTAATACTACTTCCTGTAGGATGCTTTTGTCAAACATTTAAAAATGTTAAGGATACAACCGCTCTAAAATTAAGAATTGAAAGTATGAGTAAAGCTACTAACTCTATAGAGTCAGATTTTATACAAGAAAAAAATCTTAGTATGTTATCCGAAAAAATTATCAGCAAGGGGCACTTTGCTTTTAAAAAGGATAATTTACTGCGCTGGGAATACGACTCCCCCACCAAATACCTGATCGTTATTAATAAGGATAAGGTAATGATTAAAGATGAAAAAAAAACCGGTAAGTATGATATGAAAAGCAATAAAGTATTTAAGGAAATTAATGACATTATGGTATCGTGTGTTCAGGGAACTATTTTTAAATCAACTAAATTTAAAACCGTTTATTTTGAAAACGATAAGTTTTACAAATTAGAATTACTTCCGCAAACAAAGAACATGAAAGATACTTTTAAAAAGATTAATTTGTATTTTGATAAAACCGTAACTTCGGTGGCTAAAATGGAAATGATAGAAGCAAATGATGATCTGACATCTCTCGATTTTTCCAATAAAAAATTAAATGCTCCGCTCAACGAAAGTATATTTACTGTTAAGTAGTATGTTATGTCTCGGCCTTATTTCGTGCCGTATCCGGAAATATAATGCATTTAAACACTGTAACCCGGTTATTATTAATCAAAACAGTTTCAGGGAAATTTTTCAGCCCGGGCAAGCTGTAAAATATAAAACAAGTATAGATGTGTTAAAGAACCATTTAACAGGAATTCTTATTGTGAAGCAAACAGATTCTATTACCACACATCTTGTTTTTATTACAGAACTAGGCATGAAAATGTTTGACTTTGAAATTACACCCAACAATACAAAAGCAGGATACGTATTTGAGCCGTTAAACAAACCGGCATTGATAAATTCGCTAAAAAGAAATTTTAATACTATGTTTTTGTTTAATGTGCTTAATAAGCCGGCAGAACAATGTAACAGTAAAAAACTGCCACTGTTTTATTCGATTCCGGGAAAAGAAAAACGGTTTATAATAACCGATTCAACAAGCATAAAAAAACAGGAATTATTTAACGGGCACAAAAAAGTATCTAAAACGGATTATGTTTTTGATACTCAAACGAAAGAGTACATGCAAATTAAATGCATTCAATACGGCCTTGTAAAAATAAGAATAGAGTTAAACCTTATAAAAAATTAAAATGACGGATACTTTTTTATTAAACGATTTTTATAAGGTTATCGAAACACAAAAAACAGAAGAAAACAAATTTTCTGTAACTATTTCTTTGAATGCCGCACACCCTGTTTTTAAAGGGCATTTTGAACAAATGCCGGTTGTACCGGGCGTATTTCAAACGCAAATTATAAAAGAAATGTTGCAACATCAACTTAATAAAAACCTGCTTTTTACTAAAGGCGACAACATCAAATTTATGAGTATGATCGTGCCCGACCAAAACCCGGTTATTCAACTCGAAATAAACTATAAGCAATACGAAAATAATTACATAACAGACGCTAAACTATTTTCAGAAAACACTACATTTACAAAGTTTAAAGGCTCATTTACAATTCAATAATTACCGTATGGAAACGCAGACATTACTTAACAAACAAAATGATAAAACCGTTTTTAAAATTATTTTAGGAATCAGCATTTTAATTTGTTTGGTAGTAACCTTATTGAATCAAAAAGTACTCCCTGTACCCGATCAATTTCCGGCTTTCATTTATAAACTTCCTTTGGTTAATGCCATTTTAAACGGAACCTGCAGCGTCTTATTGATCCTGTCTCTTTGGGCCATTAAAAAAAGAAACATTCAATTGCATAAGCGCTTAAATTTAACGGCATTTGTATTATCAGCGTTATTTATTATATGTTACGTTACGGCGCATTATTTTATTCCGGATACTATTTTTGGCGACATCGATCATTCTAAGCACCTCGATGATATGGAGCGTGCAAACGTTTCTGGAATAAGGCCGCTATACCTGGTTATATTGTTAACCCACATCTTTTTTGCAGTAATTGTTTTGCCTTTGGTGTTATTATCGTTTTATTACGGGTTAAAAGATGATAGAATAAAACATAAGAGGTTGACCCGTTTCAGCTATCCTATATGGCTGTACGTTACTGTTACAGGCGTTATTGTGTATGCCATGATCGCCCCCTACTACAATTATTAGGGCATTAAAAAGCGACCCGACCCAACAAAAATTAAGCCGGTATAAAAATTCATGGCGGTTTTTGTATATTTGCCAATACAGTT
>JBBRHI010000005.1:0-19994 GCA_038222995.1 Bacteroidia bacterium
CCCTCCTCCATTTTATGAGATCGACCCGTTTAATTACTATTCAGAAATGATGTTAAGTTATTTGCCTGTAATTATTATTGTGCCTCTCAGTGCATACACCATTTTTTCATCCTTGTTTGTATGCTTCCGGGATAGAACAGATACAACCGGTGCCATTAAAAAAGTATGGCAGCAAAGTCAAAAAAACATCGGTAAAGTATGGCTTACAAGTACTTGTATTTTTATAGTATACATGATAATAACCTACCTGTTAAACAAAGTATTGTATATGGTGTTTTTTGGTGCGGGTTTTTTTATGTCAAACGCACCTTTACTATACGTAAACTTGTTTTATATGGCACTTAAGCTTCTTTTTATATTTATAGCTTTACTATTTATGCAAACAGGTAACATTATACTTTTTGGAAGTTTAGAAGATGAGGAAGAAGGGCATTACATCAAAAGTAAAATAGATGAAATTTAATATCTTAACGTAAGCCGAGCCCTTAATTAAAATATTCCTTCTAAAAGAGTATTACCAAATAGTATTTTGCATAACAGTCCCCTTTGTAAATGTGCCGCCGGCATATCCTTTGCGTCTTGTTTGATCAACCCTTTTTAAGTAAAAAAATGATGCAAGCACTCTGCTTTTACTATAAAAAGTATAAATTAGGACAGCAAAACATTCACAAAACTTATGCCTACATCCATCTCATCGCTTAACACACTATTGCCTTACGGGCATGTTGAATTAAGAGACGTCCTATCATCGAAAGACTGGAGTAAAACTCCCCCGGGAGAATTGGAACAATGGCCCACCGCACTTACGCAAGCCTTACAAATAATATACTATGCGGTCGCACCCATGGCCCTGGCATGGGGCAAAGAGCAAACCTTCTTTTTTAATGAGCATTTTGCCCGTTTATTTACCCTTGCAAATACAACACAGGGAGATCCTGCACCTGCTTTTTTAAAAGACACGGTTCAAAACGGGTTTAACTTTATTGACACACTTTTAAAAACATCTTCCGGTAATGATGAACCGGCACATGCGGCCTTAACCCATGCCGGGAAAATGTATTCGGTAAATTACAGTCCGTTGTTACAGGGCACTTCTTTTGAAGGAATTATGATTACGGTACACAAGGCAAGCTTTGAACACTCGGGCAGCGATCCTAAAAAAGAGATTAATCAAAAATTACTATCAATGCTGGAAGAAGGGCCCGTTTCCTATTCTATGCTATATGGCCCCGACTTTAGAATTGAAATGGCAAATGAAGAAGCACTGAAGCTTTGGGGGAAAGACAGAACAGTGATCGGTAAAAAACTAGCGGAAGCCTTTCCCGAATTAACCGGGCAACCTTATTTAAAAATACTGGAAGATGTTTACACAACAGGGATGACTTACCAGGGAAATGAAAGCTTGGCGTATCTGGAAAAACAAGGAACACTGACGCCGGTGTATGTAAACTTTAGTTACAAAGCCGTAAAAAATGCTGCCGGTGCTATTAACCGGATACTAGTTGTGGGCTACGATGTAACAGAACACGTCAATAATAGAAAAAATATTTCAGATTCCGAAGAACGCGCCCGTTTAGTTATTGATGCCGCAAACCTTGGCACCTTTGATATAAACCCGGCAGATAAAAAATTTGTTTTTTCAAAGCGCTTCAGAGAACTATTTAAGCTGAAGCCCGAAGGAGAATTATCAACAGAAGATATTATAAATGCGATACATCCCGACGATGCCGGCGTAAGAGGCAAAGCGCGTGAAGAAGTGATGAGAGACGGGTTTTTTAACGTCAATTTTCGTATTGTTTGGCCCGATAAAAGTTTACACTATATTAATGCGCAGGCAAGGACTTTTTGCGACGCCGGCTCTGTACCTACGCGCGTTATCGGGATAGTAAAAGACATTACAAGCGAATTTGTACGTGAAGAAGAATTAAGAATCAGTGAAAAAAGGTTCCGAAACACGGTGCTAAAAGCCCCTGTGGGCATTGCTATTGTACGCGGGGCCAATTTTACTGTTGAGATAATTAATGCGGCCTATCTTACACTTATTGCCAAAACAGAAGACGAAGTAATCGGTAAAGATTTATTTGACTGCTTGCCGGAATTGAAGCCGGTAGTAGAGCCTATCTTGAGACGTGTTCTGGAAACAGCGGTTCCTTATCATGCACAGGAATTAGAAGTAGTGATAAACCGATTCGGTAAAAATGAAACTATTTATTTTAACTTAGTGTACGAGCCCTTAATTGAAGAAGACGGAACCATAAGCGGCATTATAGCTGTGGCCACAGATGTAACGGCACAGGTAAATTCAAGGTACATTTTAAACCAAAGCGAAACGCGGTTTCGCAAATTGGTAATGGAATCACCTATTGCCATGACTATTTTAAAAGGGGACGATTATATTATTGAAATGGCCAATGAAACCATGTTCAAAAACATTTGGCGGAGAGATGAAAAAGAGATCGTGGGCATAAGCATATTCGACGCATTTCCTGAATTAGAAGATCAGAAATTCCCCGACCTGCTCAGAAAAGTCACTAAAACAAAACAGGTTCATCGCGAAAATGAATCACAAGCCTACGTGAAGGGCAGTGACGGGATGCGAAAATTTTACCTTGACTTTGAATATGCTCCTTTGTTTGACACAGACAATAACGTGACCGCCATACTTATAACAGTTTACGATGTCACCAAAAAAGTAGAGCACCGGCAAAAGGCAGAAGAATCGGCAGACCGGATGATGATGGCCACAGAAGGCGTAAACATTGCTACATGGGACCTCAACTTAAAAACACGTGAAATTGTTCACTCCGCCAGGCTCGCTGAAATATTCGGGCATGAAAAAAGTGTAAAAATGACACACCTGCAAATGCGTGACAGGATACACCCGGATGACAGGCATGCGATCGTAGAAAAAGCCTTTGAGAGTGCTTATTCAAAAGGCGTATATAATTATGAAGCGCGAATCGTACACCCTGATAATACCGTTCGATGGATTCGCACGGCAGGGAAAGTTTATTACGATGAAAAAAATGCGCCGGTGAGGATGCTTGGTATAATGACCGATATTACGGAAGAACGCCTTAAGGAGGAAAAACTTTCCCGCCTGGCGGCTATTGTACACACTACCACCGACGCCATTATCGGTATTAATCTCAAAGGTATTGTTACCAGTTGGAATGATTCGGCAGAAAGGATTTTCGGTTACCCTGAGGCAGAAATTTTAGGCAAATCCATCACAACCTTAATTCCTCAAAACGTTTTGTACAGTGAAGAAGAGATTATCCAAAAAATAATGCGTGATGAACCCATGGAACATCATCAAACCAAACGGTTACATAAAAGCGGTTATTTAATTGATGTTTCTTTAAGTATCTCACCGGTTAAAAATGCGAACGGGACTATAGTCAGCATTTCTAAAATAGCGAGGGATATTACTAAGCAAAAGGAAATTGAGCGTTTGATCAGCGAAAATGAAGAACGGTTAAAAGTTATTGTAGAAGCAAGCGGGCTCGGCACATGGGAACTGAGTCTTATTGATACTTCACAAGTCAAGTATTCTTCCCGCTACCTGCAATTTTTAGGATATGGTGCTGATGAAAGCCCCGGCCATCAAGAGCTAAAGCAACGCATCCATCCCGATGACCTGCCTATAAGTATCGCGGCTTTTGAAGAGGCACCGGATACCGGGTTTTTAAGCTATGTAACACGCCTAATATGGCGCGACGGAAGTATACACTGGATAGAGGCAAAAGGAAAAGTATTATATAATGAGCATAAAACACCGGTAAAAATAGTAGGTACCGTGCGTGACCTTACTAAAGAAAGAATACGTCAGCAGGACCTTGAAGAAAATGAATTGAGATTACGTACCGCTGCTTTATCAAGTGAGCTCGGCACATGGGACTATAACCCGGAAACAGAAGTACTGCGTTGGGACGATGCCTCTCGTAAATTATTCGGGGTAACTAAAGACACACCTGTTAATGTAGCCATGTTTATGGAAAAGATTCATCCTAACGATCGGGAGGCTGCCGTGCAACGCATGACGGATGCCCTGAACCCCGACGTAGCCACAAATTACGATGCTGAATATAGAGTAGCAGACCTGCCCGATAATGAAGTACGCTGGATCCATGCCAAAGGAAAAGCATTTTTTAATGAAGCAGGAAAGCCTTACCATTTTTCGGGAACCGTGCTCGACATTACCGAAAAGCGAAATGTACTGGAAGAGTTGAAAGACAGTGAACAAAAGTTTAGGTTGCTGGCCGACTCCATGCCGCAAATGATATGGACGGGTGATGTAGAAGGAAACTTAAATTACTTTAACCAATCGGTTTACGATTACTCCGGCTTAACGCCCGACTATATTGCACAACACGGGTGGTTAGAAATAGTGCATGAAGAGGAGCGGGAGGAAAATATAAAAAGATGGCATGAAGCCGTAAAAACCGGCAACGATTTTTTATTTGAACACCGGTTCAGGCAACATAACGGTGAATATAGGTGGCAGCTGAGCAGAGCCATTGCCAAACGTGATAATGCAGGCAACATACAAATGTGGGTAGGCACAAGCACCGATATTCACGATCAAAAAACATTTGCACAGTACCTTGAAAACAAGATCCGCGAACGAACGGAAGATTTGCAGCAGGCTAACCACGAGCTGGAAAAAATGAATGAGGAGCTGGCCTCATTTGCCTATGTATCAAGCCATGATTTACAGGAGCCCTTGCGTAAAATCCAAACTTTTGCAAACCGTATTACCGAAAAAGAAACATTGTCGGATACGGGCAAAGATTATTTCAGGCGCATGCAGGATGCCGCACAACGCATGCAGCTGTTAATTGAAGATCTGTTAGCTTATTCGCGCACAAGTACTACCGAAAAAGTATTCGTAAAAACAGACCTTAACAAGCTATTGGAGGAGGTACAGCATGACCTTGAACAGGTTATTAAAGAACAGAACGCAACTGTAGTATCCGAACCGTTACCCGAGTTAACTATTATTCCTTTCCAGTTCAGGCAACTGTTTACAAACATTATTTCCAACGCTCTTAAATTTTCCAAACAGGATGTATCTTCCGTCATCACCATTAAGGCAAATACCTTAAAAGGCGCCGACACCCCATTAAATGAGTTGGATAAAGAAAAAACATATTGGCATATCACCATCAGTGATAACGGCATTGGCTTTGCACCGGAATATAACCGGCGTATTTTTGAAGTGTTTCAACGCTTACACGGCAAGCACGAGTATAAAGGAACCGGAATAGGACTGGCCATTTGTAAAAAAATTATGGAAAACCATTCAGGAATTATTACAGCAGTTGGCCAACCGGATGTAGGGGCAACATTTCATATATATGTTCCGGTTTAAATAATAATAACATAGCAGGCATTTTATTTCTACGGGTGTGTAATGCACCTCCTCTTTTCTTTTTTACCGGGCTAAAAAGCTACTGAAGAAGAAGCTTGCATATAAAAAAAGGAAGGCCCTGTAGGATCTTCCTTTTAATAAAAAGGTAAACACACTTAGTTTACCGCAAAGCTTACTGCTGCTTCGGCGTGTTCGCCGCCCTCATCAATAAAAATAACCCTGAACCAATACAGCGCCTGTGTTAAGGTTGTAATAACGGTTTTACTTTTTGATGCCGTGCCGGCATCTGTCCATGCAGCTGTAGCAGGGTCGAGGCTATATTGCCATTTGTACATGGTATTTTTGCGGGCTTTTACATTAAGCGCTACTGTGCCATGGTTAGCGCCTTGTGTAATCTTAAATTCGGGCTTGGTTCTGCTTGCCGGTTTTTTAAGTTCCATACCCGCGAGGTGAACAATGGCCGGATCGCCTTTTGCGGCATCCTGTACATTGGCGCCGTGCAAGTACATGGCATCGACCAGTACACTTTCCTTATCGCGTACAAGAGCTGTAGCGCTTTTGCCTTTATCGGCCGCAAGGAGAAGTGCCGCGTCCACATCGTCGGCGGCTGCCGTCATTTTAGCTGCTGAGCCTGCACAGCTTGCAAGCGCTACAGGGTTATTGTTTGTATTAGTCACGTAAAAACGTGCTTGTTGTATTATCTCTACCACGGATTTACCGCTGATATTAAGCACTACTTTAAAATTTTTCATCATAAAAAATTTAGACATTAATGTTGAAGTGTCTTTTGCATTATTCTCTAAAACCGGCTGCAGTACGTTTTTAAATTTTATTATAAGTAAGCTGTTCAACTTTAAGCAACCTTATAATAACCATTCCATTTGTTTGTAAGAAACAGGAAGTCATGTTTTTTGAATAGGCGTTTGTTTTTAGGAGAGTGAATTTGGATGTATAACGAGCGAACTGTTATAAAAGTTACAAATTAAATTACCCGCTTTATAACCGGTAGCTTTTGGTACATAACCGGTAAATTATAGCCAACATCCGTTAATTTTAAGGAATACTCTGAGCTGTCATTTTAAATAATTTTACCCGGAACCAAAAGAAAGGGCTTTCCTTTACTATAAATTTATTTGGAACCAAAGCTGTGAGTTCCCGAACCAAAAAAATGTATGTGGATTGAGAGAGGTGAGCTTCCACTTGAACTCATGTTATGTGGAACCGAAGGGGTGAGCTCTTATTCGAAAGAACTTTATTTGAGCCCAAAGAAATGAGCGCTCACTCGAACCAATTTTATGTGTAACCAAACCTGTGAGCTCCCTAACCAAAAAAATGTATGTGGATCGAGAGAGGTGGGCTTCCTGTTGAACTCATGTTATGTGTAACCAAAGCTATGCGCTTCCTAACCAAAGAACTTTATTTGGAACTAACGCTTTGGCCTCCCGAACCAAAAAATTTTATGTGGACCAAAGCTGTCAATTCTCGAACCAAAGAACTTTATGTGGAACCAACACCGGCATCTTGCACTTAAACTAATTTTATGTGGAACCAATGCCGTGTGCTTCCTAACCAACAAACTTTATGTGGAACCAACGCCGGCAGCTTGCACTTAAAAAAAAATTATAAATGAGCAAAATTGTGAGTTCATATTATTAAAGTATAATTAAGGAGTGATCAGCCTGATATTGTCTAAATAAATTTCCGGGTGGTCTACTCCGCTTTCTTTAAACGCACTAATGTATACTTTGTAATAATTGTAAGTAGGTTGAGTGCTTGCCGCACTTGTGAGGCTCACGTATATTTTTTTCCATTCGGTGCTTGGTCTTAAAGTTAATACCGGTCGCGTTTCTATTCCGTCGCCGCAAATAAGTCCGACAGTAACTTCCTGGTTACATTTATAATCCAGTTCCAGGTACGCGTCAACTCCTCCAACAGGTAAATATTGCGGGGCGCTTGCTTGTATGCCGGCTGTAGGCTTTGCATCGCTCATTGACATAAATACAGAATGTCCCGATCCTCCCCATACTTTTGCCGGATCAGCGATTAAAGCGTAAGTAGAATCGCCTGTAGGTAAATAAAAAGAGCCGCCGGCATCAAAATCATCGGGTTTAATCACTAAGTTTTCTTTATAGCGGAACTCGGGAGTAATAGTATACGTTTTATGTTCTTCAAAATTTAAGGTGAAGGAATAAGAATTATAAAAAGTGTATGGTAATCGTGTGCTTGAGATACCGTTATTTTCGATACCGCCATACATTTTAATATCGGCAGCACCCGAAGTAATTACAGGCATAACACTCCCTATCGGGTAAACCCCTTGAAACTTGTCGTTCACATAAAGCCAAATGTCAGTAATTCTATGGCTGTCTTTTAAGGATAAGATGTTTGAACTCACTACTGTAGTATTAACTACGATATAAGAGGCCGAAGACGTTTTTAAGTTTCCTTTTTTGCATGAAAAACTAATGCATAAAATTAATATATAACAGAGTATCGAAACTTGGCGCTTATTAATAAGATAGTTCATGTTTATCCTAATAATTTACTCTTTAATAAACTTGGAATGTAGTATTCTTTTATCGCTTGTAGTGATATGGAGAAAATAACAACCGCCGGATAAACTTGAAACGTCAATACTATTATTAAATAGGGCAGATAATATCATTTGCCCGATGCTATTAGTGATTTCTATAGTTGAGTTTTGTAATTCGTTTTGTTCGTCGGTGATGTTTAAAGCAGAGTTAGCAGGGTTTGGATAAATAGAAACCTGATTGTTATTTGAAAGCTCATGAATACTTACATTTACGCAACTATTAAAAAATGTAGGGTTTTTAAGCTTGGCAATAAATTTCATGCTGTCTGAATTTACTTTCCAAAAACCACCGCCAATATAAATAGTATCATTATAAACTGTAGCCGAAGTAATTTTATTATCTAGTGTATCCTTTAAGCCACACCAATTTACACCGTCATATACTGCTACATTACTTGTAAAACTGCCGGCTACTTCGTTAAATCCTCCAAATACCCATAATTTATTATGGTATACCAACATTTTTATAATACTTACAAAAGATGGCTGATCTTTAAATCCGGCATCTTTCCATACAGTCCCATTCCATTTCATAATATGATCCCCGGCATTGCCATCGGTTTTTGTGAAATGTCCGCAAGCATATAATTCATTATTGTATACTTCTAAATCTGCAACACCGGAATAACCACCAAGCACTCCGTTACCTGTTGTGGAAACCCAACTTGTTCCGTTGAACTTAAATACATCACGGGCATTATTATTTGCCCCTACTAAAAAACCGTCCCCTGCAATGTAAATTTCATTCTGATATTCGATAATAGATGAAATGTTATTAAAGCCGGGGCCTATGGGTAAAGGAACCGCATTGAAATTAGTGCCGTCCCATGTTGCTAAACCCTTTGCCGGTTGACCCGCGATGGTATCAAAACTTCCTATTATATATAATAAGTTTCCTTTTTTAAGAAAGCCGTCAACCTGTGTAGGATCATCGGTAAACCTGAATGCTCTTTTGGGTAAACTGTCCCAAGTTGTACCATCCCATAAAGCCAAAGAAGTTGCGTTAACTCCGCCCATTGATTGAAACATTCCTCCAACCAATAATTTACCGTTATAGGGAATGCAATCATAAGCAACACCATTGGGATTAACGTTTAGTTGATCGTGAGTATTGATACCTCCTTTTAATGAATCCCATCTTAATCCATTCCATCTACAAATTCCTCTTACATATTTAGTATTTACATTTCTTAAGAATTTGCTGCTTACTATTAATTCATTATGAACGGAATCAAATAAAACCCGCTCTAACTGAAAAGAAAATTTCCCTTTACTAATAGAATCCCAATTTTGGGATTCTATTGAGTAAAAAGAACATAAAAATAGTATATAGCAAATCTGTTTAATCATGTTTTATAAATTTAGCGGAAAATTTTGAATTATTATTAATCAGCTCAATAATATAAAACCCTTCGCTCAACTTTTCTACATTTATAGAGCTGAGATCAGAACTTAAATTACCTGATGCAACGATTTGCCCCATTGCATTTACTATTTTATAATTTGCGTTGTCAATAGCAGAATTTAATTTTACAAATAATCGGTTCGATGCCGGGTTAGGATAGATCAACGCATTGTTGAGTACAGAGCCGGTTTCTTTAACATCGGTAAGAATTATAGGAACCAAATCGAATCGTGTAATAGTGCCGTCAACAGGGCCTTTAAGCGTTGGTTCGAAATGGGTGGGGGAACCACCGTTATTATCCAAAGGAAAAGGCGTAGCTTGTGTTTCGCTTGTTCTGGTTAAACCTCCTAAATACAAATTATTATTATTGTCTACACAAACAGATTGATGGTAATCAAAGTAAATGCTGAAATTACCGCCATCCACTTCATCACTTGTACCTCCTACATAAGTTGCCCAAGCTATAGAGGTTCTGTTATCTCTTAAAGCACAAATAAAATTATCTGCTCCTCCCGCGTATACCTGATTATAAGTATTAGCCGGATTAACTGAAGGAACAGGAAAATGAGAACCCCTGCTTATCCCTGACATGTAAGCCGTGTTTCTTGCATTATCCAAAGCGATATCATAACCCGCTTCGTCATCTGTGCCGCCGACAAAGGTAGAGTGTGTGATGACATTTAAGTCGCTTGCTTTTACAAACACAGCATCAGAACCACCTCCATAAGACTGAAGGTAATCAGTGCCTGAATTAATGGTACGGTAGTCTGATGAATAGGTATAGCCTGTAACATATAACTTACCGAAATGGTAAGCGAGTGCATAACCCATATCATCAGAGGTGCCGCCAAGACATGTGGACCAAACCATGTGGCCTGTATTTGTAAAGCGTGTAATAACCATATCAATACCGTTAGCGGGGCTAAAGGGTGCATAAGTTGTAGCACCTGAAGGCGTAACAATCGGATAATCGCTGCCATGAGTATACCCTGTTACATAAATATCAGGAGGGCCTCCGTCTAAACCATCCATAATAGCAATATCGTTTAATGCATCGTTGACATTAGAGCCGGTAGCTGATCCTACATAAGTAGCCCATGTTGCTACAGAACTTGCATTAAACCTAACAATAAAACCGTCTAAACTATTATCGAAAAAACCTACGCCGGCATGCGTATTAGTTTGTGTATAAGACCCTGTAGGGCTTACGGCAGTAATATCATTTGACCTTGAGTACCCTGTTATAAAAAAGTTCCCGTTAAAATCCATAGCACATGCTGTTATGGCATCATAACCCGAACCTCCATAATATCTTAGCCAAGGATTTAGTAATCCATTTTGTTTTAACTGAAAAATAAACCCGTCCGATTCCCATGGTACCGTTGAAGGTGTATTAGGGCCGTGAAAAGTTGCATCATTATCAGCTCCTGATTTAAGTATAGTAAATAAATTATTAGAATTAGTGTTGCCCACACAATATAAATCCTGATTGACATCAAAAGCTACATCCACTAAATTATCTTTTAAAGTTCCGCCTACAAACGTTGACCATATCAGCTCTCCAACAGAACTAAATTTAGACACAAAGCCGTCTAAGCTCCCTGCATTAGCTGAACTATAAACGTTTGCATTTGTTCCAACAGGGAAATTTGCGGAATAACTTTGTCCCAAGGCATACAAATTATTACTGGGATCCGTTTTTACTTTGTTGACCATGTCTGTACTTGCTTCTCCAAGGTAAGTTGACCATTTAATATTTTGAATGTTTACCGGGTTTGAAAAAACGGCGTTGCCTCGGTCTACTTCTATTACTAAGGTAAGGGAACTTGTATATGTGCCGGCATTGAATTTATATTTGTTACTTGCTCCATTGGTTTGCCAACTCGGTGTAAAGCTTGTAACAGCAACCGTTGCATTAGAAGATGTTAACTGATAAGCTTTTGGCTGACCATAGGTTAACCTGCCAATAGTTGTGTTAAGGGATAAAGCATTAGTGGTTCCGTTTAAACTGTAAGAGGTTGCCCCCGTAAATTCCATTTGAATGTTACGCATATCACCGCCGGGTTTCACAATAAAATAATATTTTATTCCGTTTTGATTACTGCTGCACATAAGGTCAATGTTATTGTATAGGTTAGGTGTTATTAACTGTTGATTGCCTTTTACGCTTACTATTCCGTTTGCACCGGTATAAGGTAAAAAGTAATTCAAATAACCTTTTGCCTGTTCGTTCATTCCAAAGGTCTCTGAGTTTTCATTACAGGCTGTAAAGGTTAGATCTATTCGATGCAATGTATCAGAATGAGTAGTTCGTGCAGTATCAATTTTTGTAAACACAAAACTTTGACTTTTATTTTTAAAATAAAAGGTTGGATTGGTATTTTTTGTATAAAATTTAACATCAGGAACGGTTGTCAAAGTACTGGTAGCTGCAATAATTTGTCCTCTATTCGGAAAATACATAAAATTAGGCGCAGGAGTTTCTCCGTTAAAATCAGTTGGTGTAATCACATCTTTTTGTACATAGCGTACAGTTAGAAAACTAAATACCCCTGAACTTGTCTCTGATTGCCCGGTTATGATAACGTTCCCTATGGTGTCAAGACACATATTAGTAGCGTAATCGTTTAAGCCATTAAAGTCTCTTTCCACTTCCCAAATTTTTGTGCCGCTCGAATTAAATTTTGCCGTATAGTAATTTTTATTATTTGTGCCTACAGTTTTAAACCCGGTGAGATATACGTTTGCACTTGCATCCAGTACAAGGTCAGCGGCTTCATCGTCCCCGTTAAAACTTCCGTTTACGTATTGCGTGTATTGGTTAACCCCGCTACTATTCAACTTAATAAGTGTAATGTCTTTGCCTGTGGAGCTTGTAGCAGAACCGGCAAAGTATATATTTGAGCTTGCATCGCTCGCCACACAGGTAATACGGTCGTTTCCTGAGCTTGTTCCATTGAAGGTATAAGTCCAAGCAGTTACCAATGATCCGTTTAATTTTTGTGCGTACATATTGGTTCCTTGACCCGTAATATTGGTAGTAGCCCCTACAATAATAATATTACCGGAGGCATCCGATGTAAAATCGGTTACAATATCCACACTCGAGGTAGTTACTGCCGTGCTGACATTGGTAGCAGTAAGTGAGCCGTTAGACTGTGCATACGTAAGTGTAGTTAATTTATAATTACCGGCAGAACTGGTTACCGCTCCCGTTACTGCAACATTAGAACCGCTGATGACGGCTTTTATGGCGGCATCGTCTAAATTGCTGCTGTAACCGTAGCTCATTGCCCACAATTGGCTTCCGGTGCTATTACTGAATTTAGCCGTTAGAAAGTCATAATTTAAACCGGGATTAAAGGTTGCCCCGGATATGTATACATCTCCTGATGCATCCTGTACAATGGCTTTCCCGGTTTCATTGCCGCCGGCTGCCCCGGTGTAGGAGGCACTCCATACCACCGACCCCGTAGTCGCGGACAGCCTCATTACTAAGGCGTCCGTTTCAGGCGTGGTAGTATTATTGGTAATGGCTCCCGTAATGTATACATCGGTCGGCGTTACAATCATCCCGGAAATATAATCTATTCCGTTAGGGTTTAATCCGGAGATCATTCTTTGCCAAGCCAAGTGCCCGTTAGGGTCGTATTTTGCAATCAATGCATTGGTGGTGCTTCCTGACATGGTTGCCCCTGCAATGTAAACATTTTTTTGTCCGTCCGTTTTGGTGACATTCTGGTAAAAGAAGTTAAGGGTTCCCAGAGTGGTTGTCCATTCTTCATACGCCATGGGAACCGAAGGCAGTGTTTGTGCGTTGAGCATTATACTGAATAAAGTAAATGCAAAGAGTACCATGTGTTTTTTCATAAATGTGTGGTTAAGGTTAGTAAATGGTTTACGCGTTAATAATAACAAGGGCATTAAGGGGCGGTATACTTAGAACTAAAATTAAAGGGCAGAAAGATTTAACCAAGTTATAAAAACGTTTGGATGGTTATATTAATGTTGTGTTATTAAACAATGATCAAGTATATAAACAATTATTAATATGTGAAATATATATCACACATGTTTTTTCAAAGTTCTACATTTTTAATATGTGGTTAAGAAGAAAGATATACTTTCAATTGTGGGGGATAATGTCCGGCAAATAAGAGTATCACTAAATATGTCACAAAATCAACTAGCCTTTGAATCAGGAGTCTCAAGAGAATTTATCAATAAAGTTGAAAGCGGTAAAAATAATATCTCCATTACCAATCTCGAAAAAATTGCTCAGATTTTAGAAGTTGATATAAAAGAATTATTCAACGCTTAACATACAGCCTTAAGTTTATTATTAACACCTACTTAGAATGCCGTTACATGGCATAAGGTATTCTTGTACAAAAAACCCCACAACGTTATTCAACAAAAAAAGAAGGCGGAAAACGCAAAATAGATGCCGGGAAATTTTCCCCCGGATGTGTAAATAATTCTATATTGATTTATTATAGAACGTGAATTTATAAGGGTAAATACAGGTTTTATTTTTGAATGCACAGGGAATAAATATCGGTGATTTATTAAATTTACCGATGCCAATAATAAGGTTATGAGCAAAAAAATAAATCAAAAAGCCGATAAACAATTTACGTTTCCTAAAACGCTTACAGGTATTGAAGGCCTTGATGAAATAACAGAAGGAGGATTACCTAAAGGCCGGCCAACTTTAATATGCGGGGGGACAGGCTGCGGAAAAACATTACTTTCCATGCAGTTTTTAATAAAAGGCATTACCGATTATCATGAGAATGGTGTATTTGTATCGTTTGAAGAACCCACCAAAGATATTTCACTAAATGTGAGATCCCTGGGATTTGATTTGGATACATTAATAGAAGAGAAAAAGCTTGTATTGGATTATGTGCGCGTAGAACGCTCAGAAATTGAAGAGACGGGTGAATACGACCTCGACGGCCTATTTATACGGTTAGCGTATGCCATTGATAAAGTAAAGGCCAAGCGCATTGTGCTGGATACCTTAGAGTCGTTGTTTTCAGGGCTTGATAACCAAGCCATTTTAAGAGCGGAACTGCGCCGGCTTTTTTATTGGTTAAAGGAAAAAGGCATAACGGCCGTTATTACGGGTGAACGCGGTGAAGCAAGCTTAACACGGCAAGGCCTCGAAGAATATGTATCGGACTGCGTGATATTGTTGGATCACCGTGTGATTGAACAGGTATCTACCCGCCGGTTACGTGTTGTAAAATACAGGGGCTCTACGCACGGCACTAATGAATACCCTTTTTTAATTGATGAAACCGGCATTTCTGTTTTACCCATTACTTCTTTAAAATTAGATAATGAGGTGTCTTCCGAAATAGTGTCTACAGGGGTTCCGGGGCTTGACGGTATGTTTAACGGAGGCGGCTTTTACAGCGGAAGCAACATATTGGTTTCGGGTACTGCAGGAACGGCTAAAACAACTATTGCCGCTTATTTTGCCAACGAACAATGCCGTAAAAAAGAAAGAACGGTGTATTTTGCGTTTGAAGAATCGCCGCATCAGCTGGTAAGAAATATGAGATCAATAGGCGTTGATCTTGAGCCGCATATTAAAAAAGGCTATTTACAAATTCATTCGTCAAGGCCAAGCTTAAACGGACTTGAATTACATTTATTAACGCTTCGTAAATTAATAAAAGAGTTTAAGCCTACTGCCGTTATTATTGATCCCATCAGTAACCTTGTTTCTGTAGGCAGTTCGCATGAGGTGCGCTCCATGCTGGTACGATTAATAGATATGCTTAAGATTAATAATATCACCGCTTTATTTACATCTTTAAGCAAGCCCATAGGTGATGAAAGGGCTGATCTGGCGGAAGAATCAGTATCGTCGTTAGTAGATACATGGATCACTGTGCGGGATATGGAAGGATTGGGTGAAAGAAACCGCGGTATCTTTATTATAAAATCAAGGGGCATGTCACACTCAAACCAGGTGCGTGAATTTATTATTACGGCTAACGGTATTGAGTTATTAGATGTAGAGCTTGGGCCAAACGGCATATTAACGGGAAACGCAAGAAAATCGAACGAACTGCATAAAAAAATATCCCGTGTCAAGCTTCAAACGGAGCTTGAAAGAAAAGACCGGGAAATATCACGTAAGAGAAAAGTATTGGAAGCAAATATAGAAGCGCTCAAAAATGAGTTTGCCTCTGTGGAAGAAGAGTTAAATATTTTAAAAGCCACGGAAGAAATACAGGAAAAGCTAAGCGCACACAAAAACACTAACGCTAAAAAAGGGAAAAAATGAATAAGCAACCGGCCGAGTGGCAACTGCTGTTATATATAGCGGGCCAAACACCCAAATCAATAAAAGCGTTAAGCAATATTAAAAAATATGCCGAAGAACATTTAGCCGGTATTTATTCCATTGAGATAATTGACTTATTGGTAAATCCGCAGCTTGCCGAAGGCGATCAAATTTTGGCTGTGCCTACACTGGTCAGAAAATTTCCTGAACCGATCCGTAAAATAATAGGGGATCTTTCTAACGAAGAAAAAGTGCTGGTAGGGCTAAATATTAAGCCTTTAACTGTAAATTAAGGCAAGGCTGTATGGTAAACGAAAAATACAAGTTTATGTTATTTATATCAGGCATGTCGGTTAAGTCGGTAAATGCCGTAGAAAACCTTAAGCTTATTTGCGATACACACCTGCAAAATAAATTCGACCTGGAAATTATTGACATCTCTAAAAATGCTGAGTTAGCGGTGAAGTACCGGGTTTTTGCCATTCCAACCTTAATTAAAGTGGGCCCTGCTCCTTTAAGAACACTGGTAGGGGACTTGTCGGATAAAGAAAAAGTTTTAAGAATTTTGGATATAACTTGCTGAAAGATTGAAAGAACTAAAAAATAATGAGGCATTACTAAATGAGATAGCAGAACTAAAAGTTCAGCTGTTTGAAGCTAACAGTATTATAGAGGCGATTAAAGACGGCTCGGTAGATGCATTGGTACTTAATAAAGACGGGAAACCAAACGTGTATTCTTTAGAAAGCGCTGATTATACATACCGTATCCTTATTGAAAAATTCGGGGAAGGCGCTTTAAGTATTTCTGAAGAAGGGCTGATCTTATATTGCAACGATTACTTTGCCGCGCTCATAGGCATGCCTACATCTAACATAGTCGGTTCTTTTTTTAATTCGTATGTTGATTCCATAAATGAATTTCAAGAGCTGAAAGCCGCTTTAAAAAACGGGCCGGGCAAAGGCGAGATCCTTTTAAGTATCGACGGCAGAAAGCTGCCGGTATACATATCCCTTACCGACCTGCAACCGAGCGTAGCAGCAATAGGAATGATAGTTACGGATCTTAGTCAAAAACGAAAACACGAAGAGGCCCTTGCCTTATACCGGAGGCAGTTAGAAATAAAAGTGAATGAACTCAACCAAACCAACACAAACCTCGAGCAATTTATACATGTTGTATCGCACGATTTAAAAGAGCCGTTGCGTAAAATCGTATCATATACCGCACACTTAAATTCAACCCGGGCCGATTTGTTTACTGAGCATGAAACAAAGAACCTCCATATTATCAACTCATCAGCCCTGCGACTTAATTCCCTGGTAGATGACCTGGTAAAATATGCGTTCAGCACCAATAAAACGGAAGACGATGAAGTAGACCTTAACGGCGTATTAAAAGAAGTGCTTGATGACCTTGAGCTGGTAATAGAAGAAAAAGATGCCCTTATAAAAGCAGATCGCCTGCCGGTGATCAGGGGATCAAACATACAAATGCGGCAGCTGTTTTCGAACCTTATTTCCAATTCCATTAAATACAGTAAGCAGGGCGTTAGGCCGGAGATCACTATTAATTCGGCACTGATAAGCCATATAGATATACAGCAGTACGATAAAACATTTTATAAAATAAGCCTGCACGATAACGGCATAGGCATGGATACCATGCATTTGAGCAAAATATTCACTATCTTTCAGCGCCTGCACATGCGCAATGAATATTCGGGAAACGGCATAGGCTTGGCGATCTGTAAAAAAATAATGGAAAATCATTCAGGAAAAATAGAAGTGGAAAGTACATTGAATGACGGCAGCACCTTTAATCTTTACTTTCCCGCCTAATACTAAATGACAGACCCTAAAAATTTACATATACTTATTGCGGAAGATGATATAGATGATGGAGAGATCATTACTCAGAGCTTTAGGAACCATCCTTCATTTACAAAAATAGAATGGGTAAAGAACGGACAAGATCTTTTAGCAGCTCTAACACGCACTGATGCTTCAAAACCCGACGTGATACTAACAGATGTGAACATGCCTATTTTAAACGGCATCGAAGCCTTGCAGGAAATTCATAAAGATCCGGATCTTCGCAAGATCCCCGTATTCGTATACTCTTCTACCATTAACCCTATATACGAGGCCAAGTGTAAGGAGCTTGGCACTAAAGGGTTTTTAACCAAACCTTTCGATCTGTTTGAATTTGATAAAATTCCCGTAGAAATTATCCGTATCCTTGAAACCGGCAAGGCGCCCGTGTTATGATTCAGTATGTTGCCCGCCTTGCGTTGCAGCTAACACAGTATAATAAAAGGGCGTAGATATAATTCCACACATTTATTATATTAGGATCCTATTTATCTACTTAAGGGTTATTTTAGCTTTTTAAACTAAGTTAGAGAAAGGAATAAAAATTGTATTATTATTAAATCATTATAATGGGAACAGACGAAACAATTAATAAATACATCTACGCTTTTTTTATATTACTGCTTGGTGTTTTTATTTTTGTAGGGCTGCAAGAATTCCTAAACGCTTTTTTAGGCTCGGTGGTTTTTTACGCTTTGTTTAAGAACTTTATGTATTATTTAACAAGAAGAAAAAAGCTGAAGAAATCACTCTCTGCCCTTATTATTATTTTAATTTCATTTATTATCGTTGTTTTGCCTATAGGTATCCTGGTTACCATGTTGTTCAGTAAGGCTAACACGTTAGCGGATAATCCGCAAATATTCGCAAACTACGTCGATAAATTTACGGTAAAGCTAAAAGAATTACCGTTTGATGTATCGGCAGATACGATCGGGTTTAAAGTGAAAGCTTATATATCAGAAAATTTAGGCAGCGTTTTAAGCTCCTCTTTAAATACATTAGGAAGCATTTTGATGATGTATTTTTTTCTTTATTTTTTATTGATCAATACAAATTCCATGGAAGCACGTATTGTTTATTTTCTTCCTTTCAAAAAATCAAAAATACTTTTATTCGGAAAAGAATTAGTAGATCAAACCTACAGCAATGCCATAGGAGTTCCTTTGGTATCGGTTGCCCAAGGCATTTTTGCCTATATTTGCTATAAAATAGCAGGCCTGGAAGACGCAGGCTTATGGGCGATTTTAACAGGGTTCGCCTCTATTATCCCCTTAATCGGTACAGCTATTATCTGGTTTCCCGTATCCCTGTTTTTACTGGCGGATAATTATATATGGCAAGGGCTCTTTGTAATGATATACTGCATTATCGTTTTAAGTAATATTGATAATCTTGTGAGAATGGTAGTATCTAAAAGGGTAGGCGATGTACATCCCGTTATTACCGTTTTAGGAGTAGTGATCGGGTTAAAGTTTTTCGGTTTACCCGGCTTGGTGTTCGGCCCTTTGCTTATTTCTTATTTTATTATACTTTCAAAACTATATTATATGGAATATGCCAATAAGCCTATGGTAACAACTATAGAGCAGCAAATAAAATTAGAAACAAATTTGATGAAAGTACTGCTCAAAAAGATAGGGTTCTTAAGCCCAATAGAAACCGGGAAAAAACCAAATACGTAGATTGAAAATTATTATATATATAGTTTTTTTTGTGCTGTGTGCAAATCAACTTTTTTCCCAGAAAAAGTATAGCAGGAAACAGTTCAGAAAAGATTCGGTAGAGATCATGAAACCGCCGTTATGGAGGCCGCAGATTCGTATTGATAATAAACTTACTTTTTATAAAGGAGATTCCTATAACATACAAGGTTTTGACGCCGGTATATTATTAAAAGAAAAAATTCGTTTAACGGTAGGTTATTATGCGCTGAGCGATGAGCTGAGTGATTATTCGCGCTCACAGGATAACAGTTATTTTAACAGGCATTTAAATATTAAATATGCCAGCACAAATATAGAGTTTGTTTATTTTAATTCTCGGTTCTTTACATTCGGCATTCCTTTTGAATTCGGCTTCGGTCAAAATAAACTTACTTACACCGAATCGCAAAATGATCTGAATTATATTACAAGTAAAGGGTTTGTTTCAATATTGGATGTAGGCGCTTCCGCTATTTTTAAACCTATTAGATGGGTTGGCCTGAGATCAGTTGTAGGTTATAGAAAAACACTTATTAACCAGGTAAGAGGTTCGAAACTCAATGGCGTATTCCTTTCATTCGGAATAGCGGTTAACTTACATGAAATAAGAAGGGATGTAAGAATGTTTAGATTGAAGAAAAAATATAAACGCCTTGGAAACCCTTTGGATGCAGCAGTTGACCTTATAACAGACTAAAGAATATAAATTAAAAAGAGCGATGAAATACATCGCTCTTT
>JBBRHI010000006.1:0-19422 GCA_038222995.1 Bacteroidia bacterium
GTTTCCCGGCACTCAGCAAAATTTCCTAGCGCTCAACAAAGTTTCCTAGCGCTCAGCAAAGTTTCCCGGCGCTCAACAAAGTTTCCTAGCGCTCAACAAAGTTTCCCGGCGCTCAGCAAAATTTCCTAGCGCTCAACAAAGTTTCCTAGCGCTCAACAAAGTTTCCTAGCGCTCAGCAAAGTTTCCTAGCGCTCAACAAAATTTCCCGGCACTCAGCAAAGTTTCCTAGCGCTCAACAAAGTTTCCTAGCGCTCAACAAAGTTTCCTAACAACCGGCAAAGTTTACAGGCAACTGCGGAAAAGCCTCTACCGGTAAAATAAAAAGGCGGTAACCACACCGCCTTTTCTCTTCCCCTCAACCAACCTTATGAAATTTGAATTTCTTTGTTTTGGTTAGCAGCCTGTTTTTCTTTTTTTGGAAGCATTACTTTTAAAATCCCGTTATCATAACTTGCTATAATTGAGTCTTTATCAATTAATTGATCAGGTAAAATGAAGGATCTGCTGAAAGATTGGTAATTGAATTCTCTTTTTGAAAAAAATTCTGTTTCCGGTTTTTCTTCTGTGCTTACTTCTTTACTTGCCGAAATAGTGATCTTATCTTCACTTAACTCAATTTTAAAATTTTTCTTGTCTAATCCCGGAGCGGCAAGGTCAAGCTCAAACGCTTTGTCGGTTTCTTTAATATTTACGGATGGCAATGTGCTAAAGCCGGTCCGTTTTGATTTGTTAAAGAATTCGCGGGTTAGTACGTCATCAAAAAATGCAGGTAATTCATTAAATAGTAATCTGCTTTTGTCGTTGTTGTTTTTAATATGTAACATGGTTTTTATTTTTTATGCCCATCTATGAGCGGTTAAACAATTTATTTTTTAAGTTTTTTGTTTTTCAGATTGCAATCCGAATAGAATTATCAATAGCCGTACCGATGCGTTTTATCATCCATTTCCGGCATATAATATCCCTAAAGCCTGTAAAAATTTCAGGAAAATCTGCTTATAAATGCCATTATTTCCGTTTCTACTAACCCGCAGGCGTTAATAAGTTTGATTGAATTATAGCGCGAGGCGACTCTTTATAAATACATTTAATCAGTTTACAACACTACAATATCCTATGAGCGACATACAGCATTTTTTTAAGCCAATCACCGTAACCGAGTATAAAGAAAACCAATTAGGCCATTTTATTTCAGCCTATGCAGACGGAAGCGATTTCCCGGACCTTACAGATATTGATATGGCAATTATAGGAGTATGTGAAGAACGACGTGCAGAAGAGAATACAGGATGCGGAATAGCGCCTGATGCAGTACGTGACTATTTATATAAATTATATCCCGGCAGTTTTCGCCCGCGTGTAGTAGATCTTGGTAATATTGAGCCGGGGCATGATGTAGATGATACTTATTACGCCCTTAAATCAACCGTTGAATATTTGATCCGTAGTAATGTTATCCCCGTTATACTTGGAGGTAGCCAGGACCTTACCTATGCGCAGTTTTTAGGGTACGAAAAATTAGAACAAACCATTAACGTGGTAGCTGTTGATTCCTGTTTCGACTTGGGTAACCCCGAAGAAGATATTACAAATACAGCATACCTCGGGAAGATCATTTTACATCAGCCGAACTTTTTATTCAATTACAGCAACATTGGTTACCAAACCTATTTAGTGGATCAAACGGCTTTAAACATGATGAACCGTTTGTATTTCGACACCTACAGGTTGGGCCAGGTACGCGATGCCATTGAAGAATCTGAACCCATCATCAGGCATGCCGATATGCTGAGCTTTGATATTACAGCCATTAAACACAGTGATGCCCCTGCAAATCCCAATGCTTCGCCAAACGGCTTTTATTCGGAAGAAGCTTGCCAAATGATGCGTTATGCAGGCATGAATGATAAATTATCATCCTTGGGAATTTATGAAATAAACCCCGAATATGATATCAACGGGAAAACATCGAACCTCGCCGCACAAATGATCTGGTGCTTTATGGACGGTTTTTATAACCGTAAACAGGATTTTCCGTCGCGCACAAGTTCCGATTACGTTAAATTTCATGTGGTGCTTCAGGACGAAAAATACGAGATCAACTTTTTTAAAAGTAAAAAAAGCGACCGTTGGTGGATGGAAATTCCTTACCCTCCCACCAAAGGTTTGAAATTTGAAAGGCATACGTTGCTGCCTTGTTCCTATAAGGATTACGAATTGGCGGTTAACAATGAGATTCCCGATCGTTGGTGGCAAACTTATCAGAAGCTGGCATAAAAATTTCATACCTAAAGAAACCGCATAGTTTTAAGTGGTTTTAAAATTAGTTTTCGCTATTTAGGCCCTTATCAAAACTCACTCCGGCTGTATGTCGTACATTCGATATACCCCCTCAACTAAACTGTTATGGCAAGGAAAATACTTTTTATGCTTTTATTCGTTGCCCTGGTATTAGAGTTAGGACTAACTATGGGATCCTTTTTCGCACAGAGTTTTACCTTATCACTCTTTAAGGTAGCGGAAACGCCCGATACTTCTTTTTTATCTTTCATCATAGGTTGGCTTTGCCTCTTTATTTCCGCTATTATTTGCCTAACAGGTTGGAAACTTTGGAAAAAACGGGAAGATGCCTACTTACTTTGCTATATTATGGGCTTCTTTTGGATCTGCATTGGCATCGCCATATACGCGGGTTTTGGAAAGCCTGATAACCTGGCAATGGATTCCGTAAAAGGCCTGTTCATTATTATTGCAGCATATTTCAGTAAAAAGCAGGCTTCCGCAGCGTTGATTTTAAACTAAAATCTTTCTTTTTTGTTTCCCTGTTTATAACGTAATTTGTACCGTAAAATAGAAAACATGAATGTTCAGTCACTTTTAAAACGCGCCGATAGCCTCGAATTTTTATCCATAGAAGAGGGTGTGTTTTTATATGAAAACGCGTCAACCGCCGAGTTAATGTTTGTTGCCAATAACATTCGCAATATAAAAAAGCACAATTCTAAAAAAGTAACCTGGCAAATAGACAGGAACCTGAACACTACCAATGTGTGTATTGCCAATTGTAAGTTCTGTAACTTTTACCGCATCCCGGGCCATGCAGAGGCTTACATTACAGATATTGAAACGTATAAGCGTAAAATTGAAGAAACCATTAAATACGGTGGCGATCAGCTCTTGCTGCAAGGCGGGCACCATCCCGATCTCGGCTTAAGTTTTTATGTAAATTTATTTAAAGAATTGAAATCCTTATTTCCTTCCATTAAATTACATTCGCTGGGGCCGCCTGAAATTGCGCATATTACAAAGCTTGAAAAATCGACCCATACCGAAGTATTAAAAGCATTGGTAGAAGCAGGATTAGACAGCTTACCCGGAGCAGGTGCAGAAATATTGAATGATCGCGTGCGTCGCCTGATCTCTAAAGGAAAATGTACGGGCCGCGAATGGTTAGATGTGATGCGCGCCTGTCATCAATTAAACATTACTACATCAGCTACTATGATGTTCGGCCATGTGGAAACCATTTACGAACGTTTCGAACACTTAGTGTGGCTCCGAGAAGTACAATCGGAAAAGCCCGCACATGCAAAAGGTTTTCTGGCTTTTATACCATGGCCTTTCCAAGACGACGGTACATTGCTAAAACGCATTAAAGGCGTTTCAAATAACGTAAGCGCCGACGAATATATTCGTATGTTAGCCTTAAGCCGTATTATGCTCCCTAACATTGAAAACATACAGGCTTCCTGGTTAACGGTAGGCAAACAAACGGCAGAAATTTGCCTGCACGGCGGAGCAAACGATTTTGGAAGTATTATGATCGAGGAAAATGTAGTAAGCGCAGCGGGCGCACCGCATCGCTTTACCTATAAAACCATACAGGATGCTATTAGGGAAGCAGGCTTTGAGCCTCAGCTGCGAAACCAGCAGTACGGCGAACGTGAGTTGCCGAAAGAAATTGTTGAGCAGGTTGTAAACTACTAACCTATTATTTTATGAATGTTATTATAACAGGCGCAAGCAGGGGAATAGGCTTTGAAACCGTTCAACAGTTTTTAAAGAACGGCGATACGGTGTTTTGCTTAACGCGAAATACGGATGCTCTGGCACCTTTCGCAAACGATAACCTTCACCTGCATCCAACTGATCTTACCTCGGTAGAGAGCATGAATGAAGCACTTGCTTTTATTAAACAAAAAGTAAAAAACATTGATGTGGTCGTTCATAATGCGGGAAGCTTGGTTAACAAACCGTATGCGGATATTACGTACGCTGATTTGGAAAAAGTATATCAAGTAAATGTGTTTGCTCCTTATTATTTAACACAACAATTATTACCTTTTTTAGGAACCGGAAAACGTTCACACATTGTAAACATTAGCAGTATGGGCGGTTTCCAGGGCAGTGCTAAATTTCCCGGATTAACAGCTTACAGTTCATCAAAAGCAGCCGTTGCCGGTTTAACGGAATGTCTTGCGGAAGAATTAAAAGAAAAGAATATTTCGGTAAACTGTTTGGCTATAGGCGCCGTGCAAACTGAAATGCTTGCGGAAGCCTTTCCCGGCTATGTCGCATCGCTTTCTTCTAAACAAATGGCAGAATATATTTTTGATTTCGCCGTAAAAGGCCATCATTACTACAATGGTAAGATACTGCCGGTGTCTTCCTCTACGCCCTAGCAGATAGATAAATATATATTTGCTCTATACCTTATGCAGAAAATATACCTTTTTATCTTTAGCCTAATCTCTCCTATTCTTCTTTCGCAGGAGGAGCTTACGCAAACCATTCGCGGAACCGTTATTGATAAACAAACGCAAAGCCCTTTGCCCGGGGCTGTAATAAGTATTACGGGCACTAACCCTATTAAAGCCACAACCACCGATGAGAACGGAAAATTCAGGTTCGACCTTGTTGTGCTCGGAAGAAAGCAATTAAAGATTTCACTGATTTCTTATAAAGAAAGATCGCAGACCGTTATTTTAAACAGCGGCAAAGAAACCGTTTTAAATATTGAACTGGAAGAAAGCGCGGTACAGGGGCAGGAGGTAGTAGTAACATCCGAAGTAGATAAAACAAAAACCAATAATAAAATGACTACGGTCAGCTCCCGTGTATTCAGTACTGAGGAAGCAAGCCGTTATGCCGGGAGCAGGGGCGACCCCGCCCGTATGGCAGCGAATTATGCGGGTGTGAGCGGCGCAAACGACAGTCGTAATGATATTATTATAAGGGGAAATTCACCCTTAGGAATATTATGGCGTTTGAACGGGTTGGATATCCCTAACCCCAATCACTTCGGGAACCTGGGTTCTTCCGGCGGGCCAATCAGTATTTTAAATAACAACACCTTAGATAATTCCGATTTTTTAAGCAGCGCTTTTCCGGCAGATTACGGCAATGCCACAGCGGGGGTCTTCGACCTTAAAATGCGGTCGGGCAATAACGAAAAATATGAATTCTTGGGAATGGTTGGCTTCAACGGTTTTGAGCTGGGTGCTGAAGGGCCTTTTAATAAAAAGAAAAAGAACGGTTCTTTTATGATCAATTACCGGTATTCTACCTTAGCGGTTTTTAAGTACATCGGCCTCGATTTCGGCACAGGCAGTGCCGTTCCGCAATACCAAGACCTTACCTTTAAAACGGATTTCCCTACAAAAAAAGCAGGAAAATTTTCGGTATGGGGTATCGGCGGCTTAAGCTATGTTAACCTTAAACAAAGTGATCAGTCAAAAGGAAATAACCTTTACGGATACAGCGGGCTCAACACCTCTTTCAAATCAAACGTAGGCGCAAGCGGCGTTTCGCATACCTATTTAATAAACTCAAGTTCTTATATTAAAACAAACATCGGCATTTCAGGGCAGGGGAATATTATTACGGCAGATAGAGTTGATACAACTAAACATCCTACCACCATAAGGCCCAATTATAGGAACACGTCCTACACCATAAAATATTCCGCTAACACGACGTATAACAAAAAATTCAACTCCCGAAATTTTGTGAATGCCGGTTTTTATTTAGACTTCTATAACACATCTTTTGTAGACAGTATTGATAACGACGGTAAAGGCTTTGTGACACTTCGTGATTATAAAGGACAAACTTTTTTGGGCAGGGGCTTTATACAATGGAAACATGCTTTCAGTGAAAAGCTTTCGCTTAATACCGGTTTTACGTATCAATATTTAATATTGAACAGTTCAAGCGCGCCCGAACCGCGTTTAGGATTAAGATATGAATTCAGCAAAAAACAATCAGTAAGCTTCGGAGCCGGGTTACACAGCCAGGTACAGCCTTTATATATTTATTTTGCAACGGCAAATTTAGGGAACGGCCACGTACAGGAAACCAATCGCAATTTAGATTTTACAAGAGCCATGCACGCTGTTGTAGCATACGATGTGAACTTATTTAACAGTGTTCGTATAAAAGCTGAGTTGTATTATCAATACCTGTATAACATTCCTGTAAAAGCATATCCGAATTATTTCAGTACCGTAAATTTGGGCGCCGACTTTAACAGCCCTAACGTAGACAGCCTTGTCAGCAAAGGAACCGGCGACAACTATGGAATAGAGTTAACGCTTGAAAAATTTTACAGCAAAGGTTATTATTTTTTAATGACGGCTTCTTTATTCGAAAGCAAATACCATGCAAGCGATCATGTATACCGTAGTACCGCTTTTAACGGTAACTACGTATTTAATGTGTTGGGAGGAAAAGAATTTAAGATTAAAGAAAAGCATATTTTAGCGTTAGACGTTAAAGTAACGTATGCCGGCGGAAAGCGTTATATACCAATCGATCTCACGGCATCTATATTAGCGCAAAGCGAAGTACGTGATCCCGCATATGCTTACACCAATCAATATGATCCGTATTTCAGGATAGATGTAAAACCATCCTATAAGCTCAATACAAAACGTTTTACCCACGAAATTAGTGTGGATATTCAAAATGTGACACGTCATAATAATATTTTCCAGCAACAATATGATGTCAACACACAAACCATTAATACAGATTACCAGTTAAAGTTTTTTGTTATCCCCCAATACCGTCTCACCTTTTAAATTGTTAAATTTTTAGACGGGACAATCGATGAAATGTTTACCCGGCCCGATTAACAAATGTATTTTTAAGGCAGGATGTAATTAAAGGAAATTGTGGTTTTATTTAACAAAACCTTGACCTCCACAACAAGTGTTTAAACAACAATAAAAAGTATATTTACCCGATTTCATTAGTTCTTAATCGTTGTAGTATCCGTTAAGTGGGAAAATATTTTCAAAAAATAAAGACGCAATTATTTAAACATACATTAAGTTTAAACATAGCGGGCGATCAATATTATTCGCGCATATTTAATAAATATGATAAGCTGGAAGCATACCTGTCCTTACATCAAAAAAGTTTATCGGGCAATTATCTGCAAACTCTAACTAATATTGAGTTTATTGATAACATAAAATTCGGCTTTAATATAAAAGATATCGCTCCTTATATCCCTACTACCAACTACCAGGTGTTAAGCAACGAAACTTTAAATACTAAAATATTATTTTATAAAATGTTTATTGCCGATCACAGGGTAAAATGTCAGATCCATTTTTTCAGGGGAAAAATGTTTTTATGCAGTTATACTTTTTCGTATTTAAAAGACAGTCAGCAAAATGAGATCACAGATATTTTGCGCAATAAATATTTACCGGGTACAAAATATTCTGACGGGGATATTATAAGGGATAGCCTTCAAAATTGCATCAGTATTGAAAATAGCCTTGAGTATACATTAAACTATATGCCATTAAACAATGAAATATTTGATGAAATTAAAGCTTTTAAAAATTCAATGGACGATCGCAAAAAAGATGAGCTGAACGCCCGCGAACGCGAGATCTTTAATAAGCTGTAATTATTATTCTTTAATTCTTCAAACCAATTAGGGCCGGATTTGTTATCTTCGCATACTATTTAATTTAAAACACATTAACATGTTACAGATAAGCACAGATACGGATTTTGAGAAATTGATAGCATCCAATGATAAAGTTGTGGTAAAATATTTTGCCGACTGGTGCGGATCATGTAAGTTGTTTTCGCCAAAATTTAAACGCCATGCAAATAATGAAGATAATGCAGACGTTGTGTTTTTGGATGTGAACGCTGAAGAAAATGAAACTGCCCGTAAGCTTGGCGGCGTAGATAATTTACCTTTTATTGCCACTTTCAAAAACGGGAAATTAGTGGAAGGTTCCGCAACAAGCAAAGAGGAATACCTTCAAAAAATGATCGACGACCTAAGAAAGTAAATTTACCGCCGAGAAACGGAGCTTTTTCTCTGTGCCACAGTGGTTGCAAAAATAATACAGTATGAAAATACCCGCCATAAAAAAATTAGTAGAAACCTATAATCTTGCTCAGTTGCAGGAAGCCGAAGCCGCCTTACTTGATGAAAAAAAACCTGCTATTGATGTAGAAGGTGATGATGAAGGCGAACAATTAACGCATGTGTTGGCTTCTATTTACATTAAAGATAAAATGGAAAACCACGGTACCGCTTTTAATCAGGCTTTGAGAGATTTCAGCCAAAGGGTTAGGAATAGTATAGGATAATTACATAACCTCAGGGTTAATGAGATGCTGAAACAAGTTCAGCATGACGGGCAAAAAGATAACCATTACTTTACCAATTCTTTTACCTTTCTTATATCAGGATCCACCGCTTCCAACACATCTTCTTTGGTATAAAACGTAGGATAATCGGGCATTAAGCCATGGCCGTTATTTTCAACTTTAATATCGTGGTAAATATGGTAATATGGAACAAAAATGCGCGCGCGTGTATGCGGCATATACAAGGTACCGTTAATAACCGCGTTGCTCCCTGCAATATTTCCGCCGGTTTCTTCTCCAATAATAGTAGCGCCTGCTTTGTATTTTAAATAGGTTGCAGCAATACAGCTCATCGAAAACGATTTCCCGTTGATGAGTACAAACACATTTCCTTTAAAGGCATTTCTGTGTTTAGGGATTCCGAAAAAGTAATGCCTTAGCCTGCCGTGTTTTATTTTTTCGGGCATAAAAAAAGTAAATAAAAAGGGGGTAAGTCGTGTGCCGATGTTCATTTTTAATCGTGGGTTAAATGCTAATAAATTGGCCCTTCTGTCGAAAGACGCTTTAAACGGCTTATGAATTAAATACGATAAAAAATTTAACCCGTCATTAATTTGCCCACCGCCATTGTCTCTCAGGTCTATCACTACATTTTCAATATGCTTCTGTTTAATGTCTTTGAACGTTCTTCTAAAAAAACGTTTCCAATGTTTCCCGGAAAAAGCATTAATGTCAATGATGGCGATTGGCTTTGTATAATCCATTACTGAATAACCGCAGGTCTTTGTTTTTTGAATGTAAGTCAATGAATCTTTTTTAGGTAAGATCAGTGTATCCTTTAAAGAAGAGATGGCGTTAAGCTTGCAGATATATGCAGCACCGGCATTATTTTTAAGCTTAACCGTATACAAAGGTTTAAATCCGTAACAAAACGAATAGTAATATTTGAACCATTCATATTTGATCCCTCTTTTTTTATACGTTTCATTATAGCCGTCGGTAGTGAAAACAGAAAATATTGTTTTTAAAACAGTATCCAAAGGATGAGCATCAATGCTGATAATTTCATCACCGACTTTTATGGTAGAGTCAGTCGATAAATTATTAATGACGATCATTTTTTTATTGCTCAGTAAAAACGTATTAAGCGGTAAAATGGGCCGGCTGAGTTTTTCAACTGTTTTAACATAGGCTTTGGAGGCCGCTACATCTGTATGTCCGCAGCCTATCTTAGCCACAATTTGTTTCAGGTAAAAGCGTACCTGCATTTCATTAAGCGGCTTGGTAATTTTTAATTTAGTTGCTTCAATAAAGGCCTGTAACGTATCTTTCGAAATATAACGGTACGGATCCGGATGGAATTTCAGTAAATAGGTTGCAGCATAATTAATATCCTCTATCACCTCTTCAACCGAATACGTTTTTTGAATATCAAATTTTTTATGTTGCGCGCTGCAGCAAAAAAAAGCCAAAAAAAAGAGCAGGCAACAATAGCGTTTCATGCTTTAGTCGTTAGCTAAAACACCCATTCTTCTGCCTAGTCCGCTCATATATTCACGAATATCTTTTACGGTAGCCTCATCATTAGTAGCGCGCAAATAGGTATCGGTAAGCGTTACAATATTTTGATGAAAAAATTTTTTCATTTCTTCAACGCTCATCTCTTTTGTCCACAGGTCAATGCGCATCGTATTATTTTCTTTTTCATCCCATAGCGCCAGCATAATGCTTTTACATGAGCTTCCTTCTTTAGCATCGGGAGCTTCCCATTCTATAGCATGGGGCAATTGATTTTCGTCAACAGTAACTTTAAATTTTATTTCAGATGTCATCATAACTCTATTCCTTATATGTTTGGCATTACCGGTACAGGTTAAAATACCGGCGTGATTTTAAGATTAAAACTATTTTTAATTCGGCTAATTTAATTAAAATTTTAGCGTTTAAACGCTAATTAAACTCAATAATACTAATACATTTGTAACATGATCGAATACCCGAAAATGACCCTGCAAAACGGCAAAGAGCTGCCTGTATTACGTTTCCATCCCTGGATCTTTTCAGGCGCCATAAAGCACCAGGATGCGGGAATTGCTGATGGGGATATCATTGAAGTGTACTCTGCCAAACAACAATTTTTGGGAATGGCGCAGTATCAAAAAGGAAGTATTACGGGCCGTATCATCTCATTTAGCAAACAACAAATTAATGTTGATTTTTGGGTAAAGAAAATACAACGCGCTTTCGATTACCGAAAATTTTTGAACCTTGAAGGAAACCCGCAAACAAATGTATACCGTTTAATTTTTGGAGAAGGTGACGGCGCCCCGGGGTTGATTATGGATTATTACGACGGGCATATTGTTTTCCAGGCGCACAGTATTGGAATGCATGTATGCCGCAAAGATATTGCCGAGGCTTTAAAAGTGGTTTATAAGGAACAGTTAAAATCGGTATATGATAAAAGCTCTGAGACATTGCCTAATAATTATTCTGCCGGCTTAGCTAATAACTATTTATACGGCAGTTGTGATGAAGACTTAATTGTTTTGGAGAACGGTGTTAAGTTTTATATTGACTTTATAAACGGGCAAAAAACGGGGTTCTTTATCGATCAGCGTGAAAACAGGAGTCTGTTAGGCCACTACAGTAAAGAAAAGCGGGTGCTGAATACGTTTTCTTATACAGGAGGATTCTCCATGTATGCTTCTAAATTTGGTTGTGAAACAGTACATTCAGTTGATTCGAGCGCTAAGGCAATTGAGCTTTGTAATAAAAACGCCATCCTTAATAAGGTTACTAATCACGAAGGGTTTGCAGTAGATACGTTTGATTATTTAAAAGACCAGGGTAAAAATTACGATGTTATTATTTTAGATCCTCCTGCCTTTGCAAAAAGCAGGGATGTATCGCATAACGCGGTAATAGGTTACAAGCGGTTGAACCAAATGGCCTTACAAAATATTAAAAAAGGCGGTATTTTATTTACCTTTTCCTGTTCGGGCGTTATTGATAAAAAATTATTTTATAATACTGTAACCGCTGCGGCTATCGAATCAAGGCGTACTTTGAAGTTATTGCATACACTTTCCCAACCGGCCGATCATACGATTGTTCCTAATTTCCCGGAGGGTGAATATTTAAAGGGATTGGTATTTTACGTAGAGTAATCGAAGTAATTTTTTTTCTTTTTTACTAATATACCGTTACTAAATTCTTCTTGCCGCTTATGCTATTTCTTATTAATTGTTTGAATTATTAATTAAATTCGTACAACAAATTACACTATGGATCCAATTTTAGAAGTAAAAAATGTGAGTAAGCAATATGCCAATCATGTTGCCTTAAAAGATGTCAGCTTAATTGTTGAACCACAAAAAATATTCGGTTTATTAGGCCCTAACGGTGCGGGGAAAACATCGTTGATCCGTATCATTAACCAGATCACAGGCCCGGATAGGGGAGAAGTATGGTTTAACGGGGAACGCCTGTCGCCTAAGCATGTTGATTTTATAGGGTATTTGCCCGAAGAACGCGGCCTTTATAAAAAAATGTCGGTGGGTGAGCAGGTGATGTATTTAGCGCAATTAAAAGGATTGAAAAAAAATGACGCTAAACTAAAATTAAAAGAATGGTTCAGGAAATTTGATATAGAAAGCTGGTGGGATAAAAAAATTGAAGAGTTAAGTAAAGGGATGCAGCAAAAGATCCAGTTTATTGTAACGGTGCTGCACGAGCCAAAACTATTGATCCTTGATGAGCCTTTCAGTGGTTTCGATCCCATTAATGCGCAGCTTATTAAAAGTGAGATTTTAGAGCTGAGAGAAAAAGGCGCTACCATTATTTTTTCGACGCATAACATGGGCAGCGTAGAGGAACTGTGCGACAATATTGCCTTAATAAACAAAGCGGAAAAATTACTGGACGGATCCGTAAAGGAGATCCGTAAAACTTACAAAAGCAATACCTATCATATTACGTTCAAAGGTAACCTCATTGGCTTTACAAATGCGGTTTGGGCAGGCGCTGAATTTTTAGATAAAAAATCGGATGGCGATGTACATTCGGTAACCGTAAAAATGTTACGCCAAAATAAACCGAATGATCTTTTAGAAGCCGTTTTAAGCAATGCAGAAATCCTGTCTTTTAATGAAATAGTTCCTTCCATGAACGATATATTTATTTCGGTAGTCGAAAATAAACAGGCTGCCAATACACAAAGCTCTTTTACAGAATAAATTATACCACATTACTTCATAACCATAACACATGAATAAACTACTTTTAATTATCCAACGCGAATATTTTTCGAGAGTTAAGAAAAAATCATTTTTGCTGATGACCATTCTCGGTCCTTTACTGATGGCGGGCGTTATGATTGTTCCGGTTTGGCTTGCCTTGCGCGAAAAAACAGAACACCAGGTTTTGGTACTTGACCATAGCGGATTGTTTGTTGACAAGATACCGAATACCAAAGAAATTAAATTTACTTACGGGGCAGAATCCATCGCATCCGCAAAGACAAAGCTGAAGGACGGCCCCTTTGACCTGATCATGGAAATAAAGCGTGACCCGCTGAATGATGAAAAAACAACACCTGTGATGTATTATAAGAAACAACCCGGACTTACGACGGAGCAATACATTACCAATACAATGGAAAATATTTTGTTTGATTACCGTTTGCAAGGTGACAGTATTGACATAACTAAAATTGACAAGGCCCGCCGCCCGGTTGAACTGGAAACCATCAAAGTATCGGAAGACGGAAAAGATGAAAAGACCAGTTCTGAAACCAACATGTTGGTGGGTTTTACACTGGCAGTTGTTATTTATATTATGATTTTTTTATATGGGGCGCAGGTTATGCGCGGTGTGATTGAGGAAAAAACAAATAGGATTGTTGAAATTATTGTGTCTTCCGTAAAACCTTTCCAATTAATGCTCGGCAAGATCGTAGGTGTAGCTATGGTAGGCTTAACCCAATTCTTACTTTGGATTATTCTCACTTTTGCTATTAGCGGATTTGTGAATGCCGTCCTGTTGAAAGATCAATTTGCTGACAAAGCAAAGCAGAATGCACAAGTGGAAAAGGTTATGAAAAACGACCTTAGCTCCGGTGTAAATAAAATGGAAAAAGTGAAAACACCTAATGAAGCCATCGGATTTTTAAACAACCTCGGTAAAATAGATGCAACACATATTATCCTTTCTTTCCTGTTTTATTTTTTATTCGGTTACCTGCTATATGCGGCTTTGTTTGCAAGTATTGGTTCCGCGGTAGACAGTGAGGCAGATACGCAGCAATTTATGATTCCGGTTACGGCGCCGCTGATATTAAGTTTCGTTATTGCACAAGGTGTTGCAACCGATCCTGACAGTGGCATTGCGCAATTCTTTTCCATTTTTCCTTTAACCTCGCCTATCGTCATGATGGTTAGGTTGCCGTTTGGTGTGCCGGTGTGGGAATTGGCACTCTCCATGGTGTCGTTAGTAATAGGATTTTTATTTTTTACATGGCTTGCCGGCAAAATTTACCGCACCGGTATTTTAATGTACGGGAAAAAAGCAAGCTGGAGAGAAATAGGAAAATGGCTATTCTATAAAGCCTGATCATTTAATATTAATTCCGACGAACAGCAGGTTTTAGGCAACCAAAATACCTTGTTTTGAAAGGTATTTTATTATATTCGTCATACTATTATTATGGAAAAAGAGATTTTGTTAGAGGTGAAGAACCTCGTTACCGAGTTTAAGTCTGACGGAGAATTAATGAAAGCAGTGAATGATGTATCATTTACGTTACATAAAGGCGAAACTATTGGCATCGTTGGAGAAAGCGGCTCCGGTAAATCAGTGACTTCTCTTTCCATCATGCAGCTTATTCCAAACCCGCCGGGTTATGTATCGGGCGGCGAAATTTTATACCATTCCAAAACCAAAGGAACCGTTAACCTTCGGAACCTGGATCCTAAGGAGATGCGTTCATTTCGCGGAAATGAAATTGCCATGATCTTCCAAGAACCCATGACAAGCCTTAACCCTGTTTATACATGCGGTAACCAAGTTATGGAAGCTATTTTGTTGCATCAAAAAGTTTCTAAAAAAGAAGCACATAAAAAAACCATTAAGTTGTTTGAACAGGTTCAGTTACCTGATCCTGAACGGATTTTTAGCGTATACCCTCATCAAATTTCGGGCGGCCAAAAACAAAGGGTAATGATAGCAATGGCTATGAGTTGCAACCCTCGCATCTTAATAGCAGATGAGCCTACAACAGCATTAGATGTTACGGTGCAAAAAACCATATTGGATTTGATGTTGCAACTGCAGCGTGAGCAGGATATGGGCATTATGTTTATTACGCATGACCTTGGCGTAATTGCTGAATTGGCAGATACTGTAATGGTTATGTATAAAGGCAAAGTGGTGGAGCAGGGGCCTGTGTTGGAAATTTTCAGTAACCCTAAACATCCTTATACTAAAAGTCTGTTGGCATGTCGTCCTCCGTTAGACAGGCGTATTGTGCGTTTGCCGGTATCTTCCGATTTTATGAAATTGGATAGCCAGGGCGTAATGGTAGAAATACCAAAAACAGTAAGTGAGGCCATTAACAGCGTGATCATTACAAAAGAACAACGCGAAGAACAGCATAAAGATTTATACAGCCGCTCGAAGATCCTTGAAATCCAAAACATTAAAACGTATTTCCCTAAAGTAAAAACACTTTTCGGCCAAACTAAGGAATGGATTAAAGCGGTGGATGATGTAACATTGGATGTGTACGAAGGCGAAACGCTTGGCCTTGTAGGCGAGAGCGGTTGCGGAAAAACAACGCTGGGTAGAACTATTTTGCGTTTAACGGAACCTACAGAGGGGAAAATATTTTTTCAGCGAAATGATATGTTAAAGCTTAAAGCAGACGATATGAGGCATTTTCGAAAAGATATGCAGATCATTTTCCAGGATCCTTACTCTTCTTTAAATCCTCGTATTACAGTAGGAGAGGCTTTAATAGAGCCGATGCAGGTTCATAATTTATACTCATCAAATAGCCAGCGTAAAGAAAAAGTGATGGAACTGCTGAATAAAGTTGGTATGGAGGAAAAACAATACCATCGCTATCCGCATGAATTCAGCGGCGGTCAGCGCCAGAGGATTTGTATTGCGAGAGCCTTATCTTTAAATCCTAAATTTATTATTTGTGATGAAAGTGTAAGCGCCTTAGATGTTTCTGTGCAGGCGCAGGTATTAAATCTATTGAATGATTTGAAACGCGAGTTTAAATTTACTTACATTTTTATTTCACATGATCTTTCAGTTGTTAAGTTTATGAGCGACCGGATGATTGTTATGAATAAAGGAAAGATAGAAGAAATGGGTGATGCAGATGATATTTACTTAAACCCGCAATCCGACTATACTAAAAATCTCATCAGCTCTATCCCTAAAGGACAACTCACCGATATCAGGGCGAGCATCGAAAAAAAGAAATTGATTTTAGCTTAACGTAAAGGTTACTAAACAGTCATGTAACTTATGATACAGGGTTCATAAGTAATACAAAGCTCCTTACTTTGCACGATAGACAAACATAATTTTAACGTGTATCTATTATTCTCGTATTTTTGTTTGACAAACACACATGCTTGATTTCCTTAAAACGTTAACTGATCCGCAAAGCATTATTCACTATGGTGGCTTATGGCTTTTGCTATTCGTGGTGTTTGCAGAGACAGGCCTGTTGATCGGCTTTTTTCTCCCGGGCGATTCATTGATCTTTATTGCAGGTTTGTTGTGCGCTACAAAACCCGATCTGCTAGGTGTTTCATTTATATCTTTAATATTGCTTTTAATGTTGGCGGCTATTATAGGAAATATGTTTGGTTATTGGTTCGGGATAAAAGCCGGCGAAGCTCTTTATACTAAAAAAGATAATTTCTTTTTTAGAAAAAAACATTTAGAAACCACCCGACTTTTTTATGAAAAACATGGCGGTAAAACATTAATCCTGGGGAGGTTTTTACCCATTATAAGAACATTTGCACCTGTGCTTGCCGGGGTTATTAAAGTAGACTTCAAATTATTTTTAATGTATAACATTATCGGTGCGGTAGCCTGGATCGGTTCTTTTGCAAGCATTGCTTATTTTTTGGGATTAAAGTTTCCGCAAACCGAGCATTACCTTGGCTATATTGTGATTGGTTTAATTATCATCACCGCTATCCCGGTAATGGTCGCTTACTTTCAAAATAAAAATCCTAAAACCGGTTAAGAGCTTTTTTAGGCATATTATTTGGGAATGCATAGCATGAAAAAATATTATGTTTTCTTAATCCTTTCGGGATTATTTATATCCGGTTGTAAAAAAGACAGAGGTGTAAGTCCTATAGGACCCAATACATTTGCCGGAACGATCAGGCCGCGCGAATTTTTATCAGATGAAGCATTTACAAAGCTTGTGATCGAGATTGATTATGTAACAGGCTATGCACCTTCACAAACTTCCATTAATAACATTGTTTCTTTTCTTCAAAATATAGTTAATAAGCCTGATGGTATTGTGGTTAACCTAACTGAAATTCCTTCTTCCGGCAAGCAGACTTTAACATTAGATGATGTGAGAGCCATAGAAAAAAGTAACCGAAATTTTATTTCTACTAACGGTGTATTAACACTGTATGTGTTAGTGACAGATGGTGCATACTATATGGATACAAGTACATCAAAAGTATTGGGGGTTGCTTATGCGGCTTCTTCACTCGTATTATTTGAAAAAACGATCAGGGATCTTTCAGGCGGCGTTGGGCAGCCTTCTGTAACCATGATGGAATCAACAACGGGAGAACATGAAATGGGGCATATATTAGGATTGGTAAATTTTGGAACGCCTATGGTAACACCGCATGCCGATCCGCAAAATCCTCAGCATTGCAACAATACGCGTTGCCTGATGTATTTCGAAACGGAAAACAGTGATTTTATGATGAACCTAGCAGGGAATATTCCTACACTGGATGATAATTGTAAAAATGATCTTCGCGCAAACGGTGGGAAATAAGTTAGGGAACCATGCAACACTCACTAATCTGCTGCCACACTTTTTCATCATTCATAATAGAATTATGGTCTGCCCTTACTTCTAAAAAAGTGGTTTTTCCTTTCCAACTTTTGATCAGATTATAAGCATGTTGTTTCGGTATAACGTTGTCATTACTTGCTATGAGTGCCAACATAGGCGTAGAAATAGTTTTAGCGTATATGTTTGATTCAAAAGGATGTTTCATTAAATACCTTATAGGTACAAAGGCATATTTTTCCTGCGCCACATCAATCATGCTTTCATAAGGTGTTATTAAAACAGTAGCTTTTGTATTTCGTTGTGACGAAAGATAAGTTGCAACACCTGTTCCGATACTTCTGCCAATTACAATAATGTGGCCGGCATTAACATTAGGGAGCTTAGCCAACTTATCGTACACTTCCAGGGCATCGCTAAACATGGTTTTTTCAGAAGGAGATCCTTTACTTAAACCAAACCCTCTGTAGTTAACCAAAGCCAGCATAGTATTTTTAAAATATTTTTTGTATTCCATTAAATGAGACACCTCTTCAGCATTTCCTCCAAAATAAATAACCACAGGCAACTTTGCTGAGTTTGTATCTGTAGAAATGTATCCGCCAATATAGGTACCGTCATGCATAGTATAACCCAATGTGTCAAATTCCGGATTTACTTTTATTATTTTAGTTATTTCGACTCTACTTTTAGGTTGCGGGTGAAATAATAAATTATCCTGAGCAAAATAAAGTAAGCCGCAAATAATGATATATAATGTTAAGGCAGCAATACCAAGGTTTCTTAAATATTTTAAAAGCCTTTTACTCATACTTAAATGTATAAAAAAAGGCGATCATAAATCGCCTTTTCTAATTACACTAAATTAAAAAAATTATTTCGCGTAAGCCGTAGCCCTTACTTCTCTTATCACCGTTACTTTTACCTGGCCCGGGTAAGTCATTTCTGTTTGTATTTTTTGCGAAATATCAAAGGCCAGTTGTTCCGATTGTTTGTCGTCTACTTTATCGGCAGACACTAATACACGTACTTCTCTTCCGGCTTGTATCGCATACGTTTTTTCAACGCCTTCGTACCCTAAAGCCAAGGCTTCAAGGTCTTTTAAACGTTTCATGTATTGTTCGGCCACTTCACGGCGAGCGCCCGGACTTGCACCGCTAATAGCATCACATACCTGAACGATCGGTGAATATAAAGTAGTCATTTCAATTTCATCATGATGCGCGCCAATGGCGTTACATACTTCCGGTTTCTCTTTATATTTTTCGGCCAGCTTCATACCCAAAATAGCATGCGGTAATTCCGGCTCTTCATCAGGCACTTTACCAATATCGTGCAATAAGCCTGCGCGCTTGGCAATTTTAGGATTTAAGCCCATTTCGCTTGCCATAATAGCGCAAAGGTTTGCTACCTCGCGGCTGTGTTGTAATAAATTTTGTCCGTAAGAAGAACGGTATTTCATACGTCCCACCATCCGAATTAATTCCGGATGTAAGCCGTGAATCCCTAAGTCAATACAGGTACGTTTTCCTGTCTCCACAATTTCTTCATCGATCATTTTTTTCGTTTTCTCAACGATCTCCTCAATACGTGCGGGGTGGATACGGCCGTCTGTTACCAGTTGATGTAACGATAAACGGCAAATTTCCCTTCTGATAGAATCAAAGCAAGATAAGGTGATGGCATCCGGTGTATCATCCACAATTACCTCTACGCCT
>JBBRHI010000007.1:0-18402 GCA_038222995.1 Bacteroidia bacterium
ATAAAGAAAGTATATACACATTTCCTATAGCATTTTGAACGGTGCTATTTCCTTCACGCAGCATTTTTTCCGCTACGTTAAAGCAATGTTTCACTTCTTTTAAATTGCCTTTATACACTAATTGCTTAGTGAAATCGGCGAAGCATTTAAGAGATTTATAAACATCAACGGCACTGGGGATCCGCTCTAATTCTGAGTTGATTGCCGGGAACTCATTCCCTAATATATCAAGCACTTCACTTTCTTTGATCAGGTGATCTGCACCGTTAATTGTTAAACCGGCTTTTATTTTCAGTAATTTAATCGAGGAATTCATCCGTTATATATTAATGTGTTATTAGTATTCTGAGAATAAGACTTACTACTGCACACGCCATAAAAAAGCCGTGTACTACGTGATGGGATTTAAGGTTTTTCATTGTCATGGTATGGTTGCATCCTTATATACCAATACTATTCCATTGCCATATAAAAGCAAGGAACCCCTTTATTTAAAAGGGGTTCGCGGTATTATCCCGTAAATGCCAAACAAAAAACCCTATCAAAATGAAAGGGCTTATATAGCGTTTTGAAAGTGCTATGCTATCTTATATTCTTCGAGCTTGCGGTAGAGTGTGGTTAAAGCAATATTCAGCAGCTTTGCTGTTTCTGTTTTATTTCCGCCGGTATAATTCATCACTTTTTGAATGTGGATTTTCTCTGCACTTGCTAAATCAAATGCGGAAAGGGTTTTGCCCGAGGTAGATGTATGCGCATTCCGGATTTCAACAGGTAATGTATCAATACAAAGCTCATCTGATGAGGAAAGTATAACACTGCGCTCAATTATATTTTTCAGTTCCCTGATATTGCCCGGCCACCGGTGTTGCTTTAAGGCTCCTACAAATTCATCCGAAACAGTATTGATCTTTTTATTGGTTTTATGGGAGAACACATTTATAAAATATTTAGCTAAAAGCTCAATGTCTAAAACCCTTTCACGCAAGGCCGGGAGTTTGATCTGAAAAACCGATAAACGATAAAATAGATCCTGCCTGAAATTTCCTTCTTCAATCCTTTTTTCTAATTCACGATTGGTAGCGGCAATAATGCGTACATCTACCTTGGCTGTTTTACTATCGCCAACCCTTATAAACTCTCCGTTTTCTAATACCCTGAGAAGCTTGGCCTGCAGGTCTAAAGCCATTTCTCCGATCTCATCCAAAAAAATAGTGCCGTGATTGGCCTCTTCAAATAATCCTTTCTTATCTTTTGTTGCCCCCGTAAATGCGCCGGCCCTGTGCCCGAACATTTCGCTTTCCAGGAGATCTTTACTGAAAGCGGAACAATTAATAGCCACGAAATTTTTATTATACCTTTTGCTCGCGTGATGAATGGATTGCGCAAATACTTCTTTTCCCGTTCCTGTTTCACCCGTGAGCAGAACCGTTGTTTCCGTTTCCGCCACTTTTTTTGCCAGGTCAATCGCCGCTAAAATAATTTTTGATTTGCCGATAATGCTGTCAAAAGAATGTTTGTCCTTAAGCTGTCCCTCCAGATGCTCTACCCGCTTTTGCAATTGCGCTTTTTCAACAGCCCGGTGTAATAACGGAATAATCTTTTCATTTTCATCTCCTTTTACAAGGTAATCGAACGCACCGTTTTTCATGGCCTGCACGCCATCCTGAATATTACCGTATGCCGTCATTAAAATGATCTCGGTTAACGGCGACTTCGCTTTGATTTTAGTGATCAGTTCTATCCCATTACCGTCGGGCAATTTTACATCACTTAAAACTGCCGTAATATCGTTTTGATCCAACTTTAAAAGCGCGCTTTTACAATCTACCGCTTCAATTACTTCAAAGCCTTCCGCTTTAATAATACGGGTAAGTAAAGTCCGGAGCTTTTCTACATCATCTATGATCAGTACTTTTTTCAAGGCTAATAATTATTGAGCAAATTTACTATTTTAAAATAGGTTCTGCACATCAAACTACTATTCTCAACATGATGCTTTGCATGCCTTATAGTTGCAATACTCCTTACTAACTTCCACTAATTGTGTTTATTTGCTGTTGCAATTCATGCTATTTACTCTTTCCATCTATAGGAACTGATCGTCAAACCGGCTAAATCCAATATCCTGTCAACAACAGTAGCGGCAAGCTCTTCAAACGTTTTAGGGTTACTGTAAAATGAAGGGGAAGCAGGACAAATAATCCCTCCCGCCTGTGTAACGGTTTGCATATTATTAATATGAATTAAACTGTAAGGTGTATCGCGTACCGCCAGTATTAATTTGCGCCTCTCTTTTAAAATAACATCTGCTGCACGCGTGGTTAAATCATTACTGACGCCCGTTGCTATACGTGCCATGGTTCCCATGCTGCAAGGGCAAATGATCATCGTATTATATTTTGCCGAACCCGAAGCAAAGGGCGCATAAAAATCCGTTTTATCGTAAAACGTAAACTGATCATAGGCCTTATACGCTTCATTTCCCAATTCATGTTTCCAAACTTCTTTCGCGTTATCACTCATCACCACGCCTACTTTTTCTATTTGTGATGATAAGCCGGCTAATTTATCCAACAGTACTTTGGCGTAAATGCTGCCACTGGCGCCCGTTACAGAAACAATTATTTTATGTTTGGTCTCCACTTATTTTTTTGGTCTAAGGTGATAGGTTAAAGCAAATTCTAAAATATTATTGTAATATCCTTTATTAAACGTTCGGGCAATGATATTGTTGTAATAAACGGTTTGTTTAATATAGTTTGGCCTCGTCGTAATAAATGAGTTACTGCTTCTTACATTAAAGATCCATTTAGGGGTAATGCAATATCCGAGGCCAACCTTTACCGAATACTCAAATTTTTTGAAAGGATGTAGGCCTGTGATATTACCTGCTTCGGAGCCTTCATAATAATTAATTAAATAGCCGGCAGATAATCCCGCATCAAACACAAATTTTTTATGTTTGTACATTACCAACAAAGGCACCTCTAAATAATTCATATTTAAATAGTAATACGTAAGATCGTTTTTGGCCGGGTTCTGATTTTTACGGGAACCTTTTTGTATAAACAAAAAAGACAGGTTCATGCTCAGTTTATCTGAAAATACGGTTTCCACCCCTACTCCCCCCATGGCGCCTATCTTGTGGAAGCCGCTGTAATTATCGCCGTGTACTTGCGCCGGTGCAACACCTGCCGTAAACAATAAATTAAAGGTGTTTGTTTTTTCCTGGGCGAAAAAAGCAAAAGGCAACAAACTAAATATACTGTACAGGTATTTCAAGCAGCCTAAAGATACTGATTTCTATACATACTGCTCAAGCCATTTTAAGGCGTCTTCTTTCACAGTAAAAAACTTGGTAGGCCGCTCAGGCGTTACCATTTTTATGTAAAAATTAGCTACCAGTTTTTGAGCTATGGATTGGATCACAAAAGCATCTGCTTTAGAATAAGGATCGTTCCCGTTTTTAGAAAGATGCCTTAAAAAACTGATGTCGGAAGTTGTATACTCCCCGCACAAAACTAAAACAGGAAGCCTGTCGCCTCCCATTTCTTTCTGTACTTCTATTAATTGGCGTAATTCGGTGAATCCGAATTCAGAATTTGCAAAGACATCAATTTCGTAAAATTGATTTTCGTGCTTTATCAAACTAAAATTTTTAAACGAGGCAGTGTTAGATAAAGACATGTTTTTATAGGACGTAAGTTAAACTTAATGCTACAAATATACATTTTAACATTTAACATTTTAACATTTGGCATAAAAAAATCCCGCTTTTTAGGGCGGGATTCATATTTAAAATCAGATCATTAATCTGCCTGTAAAAAAGGGTATTTATAATCAGTAGGCGGAGAAAATGTTTCTTTAATGGTACGCGGAGAAACCCAACGCAATAAATTAATTTTTGCCCCCGCTTTATCATTTGTTCCGCTTCCGCGTGCCCCGCCAAACGGTTGCTGACCAACTACTGCTCCCGTACATTTATCATTAATGTAAAAGTTACCGGCGGCATTACTTAATTTTTTTGTCGCCAGTTCAATGGCGTAACGGTCTTGCGCTAAAATAGAACCCGTTAAAGCGTAAGGCGACGTTGTATCAACCAACTCTAAGGTTTCTTCAAATTTAGTTTCGTCGTAAACAAATACGGATAACACAGGCCCGAATAACTCTTCGCACATGGTAACGTATTTAGGATCTTTTGCTACAATAATGGTTGGCTCAATAAAATACCCTTTTGTTTTATCATAATTACCGCCCGCTATAATTTCCACATTGCTGTCTTTTTTAGCATTATCAATATACTTCGCTAATTTATCAAAGCTTTTTTCATCGATCACCGCGTTAATAAAATTGGTAAAGTCTTCTGTAGGCCCCATTTTCATATCTTTCAAATCGGCCAGTACATATTCTTTTACTTCTTTCCATAAATTTGAAGGAATATAAACGCGCGATGCCGCTGAACATTTTTGTCCCTGGTATTCAAATGCACCGCGCGAAATGGCCACTGCCAACGATTTAGGCTCAGCCGATTTATGGGCCATAATAAAATCCTTACCGCCTGTTTCACCTACAATACGAGGGTACGAACGGTATTTATGAATATTATTCCCAATGGTTTGCCAAATGTTTTGAAACACTTCCGTACTTCCGGTAAAATGAATGCCTGCAAAATCCCTGTGGTTAAAAATAACTTCCGCTGCATCGGGTCCGCTCGGGTAAATTAAATTAATAACCCCTGCAGGCACACCGGCTTTTTGAAACACTTCCATTAACACGTTAGCACTGTAAACCTGTGTGTTACTTGGTTTCCAAACAACCACATTTCCCATCATAGCGCAGCTCGACGGTAAATTACCCGCAATAGCCGTAAAGTTAAACGGTGTTAAGGCGTACACAAATCCTTCTAAGGGCCTCCACTCAATACGGTTCCAAACACCTGCCGAAGAAATAGGCTGCTCCGAATATACTTCGGTCATGTATTGTACGTTGAAACGTAAAAAGTCAATGATCTCACACGCACTGTCAATTTCAGCCTGGTAAGCATTTTTACTTTGACCTAACATAGTAGCCGCATTTAATTTTGCCCTGTACGGACCGGCAATTAATTCGGCCGCTTTTAAAAAGATGCTTGCGCGGTGTTCCCAGCTTAAATTTGCCCACTTATCTTTGGCCTCTAAAGCCGCTTTAATAGCAAGCTCTACATGGCTTTTATCACTTTTATGAAAATGTCCCAATACATGCTGATGATCGTGAGGCGGATGTAAGCGTGCCAACACATTACTTTCTACCTCTTCACCCCCGATGTACATCGGTATATTAATTTCTTTACTGCGCATTTCTACAAGCATCGCCTGCAATTCTTTTCTCTCAGGGCTTCCCGAAGCATAATTTTTGATTGGTTCGTTTACTGCAACCGGTACTTTATAAATTCCTTTTGGCATAGTTTAAGTTTTGAGCTAACGAAAATACTCTTTTTAGACACAAGATGAAAGATTTAAGACATAAGACCAATTTATTTTTAGAATTTTAACCATCCGTTTCAGACATAAATATCCAAAATAGAGGTGAAACAATCTTAAATCTTATGTCTTTTATCTTGTCTCTTTTTCCTATCTTTGCGGCTTAATTTTTTGAAGAGATGATTTCTGTTTCTAATGTGAGTTTGCAATACGGCAAACGTATTTTATTTGACGAAGTAAATGTAAAATTTACTCCCGGTAACTGCTACGGATTAATTGGTGCTAACGGCGCCGGTAAATCCACGTTCATGAAAATTTTATCGGGTGAGATAGACCCTACCAAAGGGCAGGTTCATATTTTACCGGGCATGCGCATGAGCGTATTAAAACAAAATCACTTTGAGTTTGATGAGTTTACCGTGTTAGATACCGTGATGATGGGCAATAAACGCCTTCATGAAATTATGAAGGAAAAGGATGCCATTTATGCTAAGCCCGATTTTAGTGATGCAGACGGTAACCGTGCCGCAGAACTGGAAGCTGAGTTTGGTGAAGTGAACGGTTGGAATGCAGAGAGTGATGCCGCCACCTTGTTAACCAATGTTGGGATCCCGGTTGAATCGCATTTTAAATTAATGAAAGACCTTACAGGAAAAGATAAAGTAAAGATCTTATTAACGCAGGCTATTTTCGGGAATCCTGATATTTTATTATTGGATGAGCCAACCAATGATTTGGATGTGGAAACGATTTCGTGGCTGGAAAATTATTTAGCGGATTTTGAAAACACTGTTATTGTTATTAGCCACGACAGGCATTTTTTAGATGCGGTATGTACACACACCTGCGATATTGATTACAGTAAATTAAAAACGTATACCGGCAATTACAGCTTTTGGTACCAAATGAGCCAGCTTGCCTTGAAACAGCGCAGCGATGCCAATAAAAAAACGGAAGACAAGCGTTTGGAATTACAGGAGTTTGTTCGCCGTTTCAGCGCCAACGCCAGTAAATCGAGCCAGGCAACATCCCGCAAAAAGTTGTTGGATAAATTAGTGGTGGATGAAATTCCGCCAAGCACGCGTAAATACCCGGGTATTATTTTTAAGCAGGAACGTGAGCCGGGCGATCAAATTTTACACATCGAAAACTTATCGAAATCGAATATTGACGGGGTGTTATTCAAAAATGTTAACATCAATGTTGCCAAGGGCGACAAGATCGCTTTTATTGCAAAGAACCATTTAGCCATTACCGCTTTGTTTGATATTATTAACGAAGAAGATAAACCGGACAGCGGAGACTATAAATTCGGAACTACCATTCACAAAGGGTATTTACCGAATGATAACGCCAAGTATTTTACGGGCGATATGAATTTGATGGATTGGCTTCGCCAGTATTCATCCAATAAAGATGAAAGTTATGTACGCGGCTTTTTAGGGAAGATGTTATTCAGCGGTGAAGAAGTAATGAAGAAATGTTCGGTATTATCGGGGGGAGAAAAAGTGCGTTGCATGACCAGCCGTATGATGCAGGTTAATCCTAATATGCTGATACTGGATGAGCCTACCAACCATTTAGACCTTGAAAGTATTATCGCTTACAATGATGCGTTAAAAGATTTTACGGGCTGTGTTTTATTAACCAGTCATGATCATGAGCTGATGCAAACGGTTGCCAACCGTATTATTGAGTTAACGCCAAACGGCATCATTGATAAAAAAATGACCTATGATGAGTATTTAGCGAATGACGCTGTTAAAGAACAACGCGCTAAATTGTATGGTACATTAGTTTAAGCATTTCAACAAGACCCCGAAGGTTTTTACAACCTTCGGGGTCTTGTTGAATTAAGATGTTAAACCTTGAAGGTTATTTTAAACATTTTTCTGTAACTTCCCGTCATAATTCGGTTATAAAGAAATGAGATTAATCCTTTCTGTCATTTTCACATTACTTTTAAGCTTTTGCGGTTTAGCGCAACTTAATGACCTTGAAAAAAAACATTTCATTGAACTGGAAGATTCCCTGCAAACGTTAGAGTTCAGGGTATTTTACAGTAAAAAGGCCGCCGACCGTTTTGAAGCCAACAAACAATTTATTGCTTACTGGGCTTCCGTTTTAAAAGAAGAAAAATCCATTCAATATCCGTTCGACAGCCTTAAAGAAGTATCGCGCTTATTATCGCCCGACAAAAAATTCAGGATCATCACCTGGAATATTTTTAAGGAAGACGGCACACATGCTTACTTTGGTTTTATACAAGCCAACAATTCAAAAACAGTTAAGAAAGGCTTATTCAAAAAAGAAACGAACACACAGTATGAAGTATTTCCGTTAGTAGATAAATCGGCTACCGTTAAAACTCCCGAAAGCTATGTGGCAGACCCAAGCAAATGGTTTGGCATGTTGTATTACGACATTATAAAATCAGACGATGATTATTATACACTGTTGGGTTGGGACGGTAATGAAAAGCTCACGCAGCGAAAATTTATTGATGTGTTATCCTTTAAAACCGACGGCACGCCGGTGTTCGGGAAAGATGTGTTTAAAATGCCGGGGAAATTCGGGAAGCGCATTATGTTTGAATATGCCGCCGAAGTAGCCATGTCGTTAAAATACAATGATAACCGGAAACAAATTATTTTCAGTCATTTAGCGCCAAACACCTTAGATCCTATTTTGATAGGGCAATACCAGTACTACGGGCCCGACGGCAGCTTTGATGCGTTAACCCTAAAAAAAGGAAGATGGGTGTATGAGCCTGCTATCGACATCAGGAAAGATAAAGACAAGAACGATAACATAAAAAAACCGGACCCCGGTAAACAAACGCCGGTGTATAAACCAAAGTAAAGCAAAAAAATAAGTAAGTGAAAAATAACATAAAAAGCATTAAGTAGAAAGTATTAAGTTAATCTAACTTAATACTTTCTACTTTTTTCTTAATACTAAAACACAATGATGAAAAAAATTATACTCCTCAGTTTATTAATGATTAATGTAAGCGCCTTCGCGCAAGACGATGACGAAAAGCAATCTAAGTTTTGTAATGAAATAGATAACAAGCAGGCTTTAAAGCTTTACGAAAAAGCATTGGATAAAAAGCAATATAAAAAACCGGAGCGTTTAGAATTTTTAAGAAAATGCCTGGAAGCGGAACCTGATTTTGCAGAGGCCAATTTACTGATGGGGAATGAAATAGTAGTAACCTGTAAATTGCAGAATAAAGCTTTCTCCCCTGCGGTTCCTTACTTTTACAAAGCCATCGCTGCCTGCCCTAAAGTACATTCGGAGCCTTATTATTTTATCGGGTTCGATTATTACGAAGCTCTTAAGAATGATTCTGCCATTAAGTACCTGGATAAGTTTATCAAATTTAAAGATGACGATGAAAAGAAATTTGCGAAAGATTATGAAGCGGAAATTTACCAGGCCAAGGAAATGATCAAGTACGCTAAAAAAGAAAGTGAGCTTAAAAAGAAGATCGTTCCTTTTGAACCGAAGGTCGTTAAAGGAGTTTCCACACCAAGTGATGAATACTTAGCATACGTTTCTCCCGACGATAAGCTTTGTTTTTTTACACGAAGGCTTCCCATTAAAAACATGAACCAAGTATATGTTTCCGATAAAGACAAAGAAGTATTTATGGTGGCGCAACGTGATAAAACAGGGCTGTTCAACAACGGGGAACCTATGTCGCCGCCGTTTAATGTAACGGATGATAACCAGGGCGGCTGTACTATTTCTATAGACAATAAACGGTTGTACTTTGCCATGTCGCGCCAGGAAGGCGGCAACCAACCCAACTGCGATATTTACGCCAGTGAGAACAGCGGCGGCGAATGGAGTGAGATCCACAAGCTGGGAGCAAACGTAAACCACCCGGTGTATTGGGATTCGCAACCAAGCTTAAGCGCCGACGGCAATACGCTTTACTTTGCAAGCGACCGCCCGGGAGGTTTTGGCGGTATTGACATTTACTTTACCAAACGTGATCCCAATACGGGAGCCTGGAGTGTACCGCAAAACGCCGGTAAGAAAATAAATACGGCAGGCGATGAAAAAACGCCTTTCATTCACTCAGACAGCGAAACGTTATACTTTAGCAGCGACGGTTGGTTCGGCTTCGGCAAGATGGATATTTTTTACATTCGTAAAGATGAAAAGAAACAATGGAAAGAAGCGGAGAACATCGGTTACCCTATTAATACCGAAGCAGACGATGTGGGGTTTTTTGTAAGCACCGACAGTAAAACGGGCTATTTCTTTTCGTACGATGAAGGGAAGATGCGCGGCAAAGGTGTGGGGAAATACGACCTGTTCTCTTTTGAATTATACAAAGAAGCAAGGCCGCAGGAAACCACTTTTTTAAGCGGGGAAATAAAAGATAAAGAAGGCAAAGCCGTAGAAGGAGGAAAGGTAGAAGTGATGAATACCGTCACCAAAGAAAAAACACTGGCCGTAGTTGATTCCACTTCCGGTAAATTTATGGTAGCCATTAATTTAAAACAAAAAGACGATGTGCTCATCACCATTAAAAAAGATGATTACGCCTTCAGCTCAAAGATAGTAAGTGTAAAAGATGCCACCTTCGAAAACAAACCGAAGCCCGTGACGGTAGAGCTCAATGAAGCCAAAGCGGGAAGCTCTTTCGTGATCAACAATTTATATTACACGACCAATTCTGCCGATCTTAAAAAGGAATCGTTTATTGTATTGGAATCGTTTGCAGACTATTTAAAAGAAAACCCTTCCATGACGATTGAGATACAGGGGCACACCGATAACGTAGGGGGCGCTGCCGCCAACGAAGCCTTATCTGCCAACAGGGCCTATACCGTAAAAGCCTATTTAGAAGAAAAAGGCATTGACGGGAAACGCATCACAGCCAAGGGTTACGGCCCCAACAAACCGATTGCGGAAAACACCACGGAAGACGGTAAAGCAAAAAACAGGAGGACGGAGTTTTTAATTACGGGGAAGTAATTGCGGTTACCGACAATAGTGCGAATATCACTACGTTAGCGGTCAGTTTACGGACAGACATCTCGCAAGACATTTTTAATATGAAGACGGTTATATATACAGTTTTATTGCTCGGACTACTTTCTTGTAGCGACCCTCCCGTGCAAAAGACATCGGTCGACAAACTTACTTATGAACTCTGTCTTTCTTTAAAACAAAATGACAAAGAAAAGTTTAAAAGCTACTTTGACCCCAATGTTTTAAACAGCGTTTCGGCTGGAGAGTTCGATTATGTTTTTAATAACGCCGTAGCAGTAGCGAATAAGTATGAATTGCCGTCATTCGAACTTTGGAAACAAAACAGAATCTTCTTCGAGAATGATAGCGTAAATAAAATAATTCGAATGGGCCTTCCCTTTATTCGTAAAGCGACAACAGCAAATCCGGAATCGTATTTTAAAATCGGCTATAATTTAGACCAACAGTTCACAGGACTTAACCTTCAAAATATTACGACTCCTGAGAATATGCCAGACAGAATGTTTCCTAATAAAAAGGACAGGTTCGAGTTCGCGGAAAAAGACTTGGTAAGCATTAGACTTTATTTTCTTCCTGGACAAAACTCAAATGCGCAAAACTCAAAATCCGTCGAGTTTAAAGAACAAGAGCTTACAGCGAATATAAAAACTGACTTTAATAAAGTTCTAAATTTCCTAAACTCTGCCGAAATTGTTTCTGCTGAAAAGGGTGCTGTCCATGAACAAACCAACACCAATGACCTCAAAGCAATAATGTTTAAATTTAGAGACGGCAACGAAGTTTTAAGTCTTAGCATACTCAACCCTACAAAATTGGACAAATACGTAGAGGTAAATACTTTTTATATTATTAATGCGGCTATTTTGTACCAACTCACAACCAAGGACAAGTCAGGCGTTCAAAAACTTCTCGACGAGTTTGTTTCAAAATACGTAAAATAAACGGGGGACACTTAAGCAAGATGTAAACTGTGTACGCAAACCGAACCGCTAACAGCACCTCCTGGTAATTTTTTGCGTGTTAATGCTCAAATGCATAACTTGACATAGCAAAAAACTGCCAGTAGCTGCAAAACGAAGAAAAATATCATTATGAAAAAATTACTTCTTAATCTTACTACAGTTTTAATTCTCAGTTCTTGCAATAGCAAAGACGAAAAAGAAAACATTCAGACAATGAATACCAACGACATTCAAATGAGTGAAGTAGTTCACGACACATTGACTGAAGATCAAATTAATAAAATAAAAAAAATACAGTCAATATTTGAAGAAGTTTATCCTGTGAGTTTAGAAGAAACAATAACTAACTTCAAAAGAGACCTACACCCTGATGGTGAAATTGATGTTTGGTTGCAAATGGCGGACGCTTACGAAAAGTATATAAGCAGTAAAAAAAACAAACTAGACTTAAATACTAAAAAAGAAGTTTTCAAACTTATTCTTTCTCGATCTATGATGTCTTCGGAAGAAGCAATTCCAAATTCCAAATTGACTATTTTAACCGAAAAAGAAGCTAAAGAAGTATTAAGTTATTATACGGCGATACCTGATCCAATCGACATAGTAAAAAAACCTTAACAATACGCCAATCCTTAAGTATGTCAACTATATGCTACTTAAAGATGTTAAGTTCGATTTTTCATTATGGAAAAATTTCACCTCTTTCCACATTTTTAACCGCTAAACAGAACCACCATTAAGCGTCTATTTCCGGTGGATCATTTGTAGGATCCGCTTTTTTAGTGCCGGGTGTAATTTCCGGCGTCTTAGGTTTAATGGGCTCCTGCCCGGGTTCAGGTTTTACAGGGATTTCAGGAATATGTACGGTCTCCGGATTTTCTTCGGGTGTATTACTCATTTTAAGGTCCATTAAAATTTTTATTTAAGGTTTGCACTACTAATTTTAGATAAGCGATTAATTTCACTTCTCTTTGTTGTGTATACAAACTAATGCCATGCTTTTCAGAATAGCCGGTTTCCCCAACTCTTTTAAAGGTATTCATGAACAATCCTCAATTTTTAGTTCCCGATAAATAGCTTATTTTTATATAAATACTAAACCTATGATAAAGAAAGGGATCGCCTCTGCCGTATTATTAATAACGCTGCAGGCAAACGCTCAAAAAAGTTTTGAAAAAAACACCAACGTTATTGCCTTCGGTGCAGACTTGGGCTTATACGGCTACCGCTCTAAAGTAGCTACCGATCCGCAATCAAACACAACCGCTGCTTTAAATAAAACATTAAGCCTTCATTACGAACGGGGTATTTTAAATTGGTTAGGCCTTGGCGCAAAGGTTGGTATCTCCGATTACATCACCGGTACCGACAGTGTAACCCATACCAAAGCATCCATACAAGCTATTGATGCCTCTTTGTTAGTGAACGCACATTTTGTAAGGGCCAAATATGTGGATATGCTCGGGGGCTTTAACATCGGCTATTCACATATAAACTGGGAAGCAAGAGATCAGTATGTATCGAACGCGACAGGCGGCGGTTTAATGTACGATATTCATATTCAGCCGCGTTTTTATTTCGGGAACCATGTGGGCATGTTCATTAATTTAGCTTACATCCATTATACGTATCCTAATATGGATTTTACAAACACGTCTACGCACTTAAGCGATATACTTGATTTAAGAGGCGGAGGCGTTAATTTCGGCTTGGGTTTACAGGCGAAATTTTAGAAAATTAGTCCGGAACACATGTCTTTCGCCTTGTTATTAAATTTGTTTATTATTAATAAAAATGCGCCGAATAATTCTTCAGTAAATTAAAATTGGTTTTCGTAAACATTCATCTAAAACAAAAGATAATTAGTAAAGGCGGGCGGGTTGGCAAAACGCGATGTCGGCAAGCAGTGAATTTTATTTTTTTCAGGTGCGTTTGAAAGAGCTTTAGTTCTCTTTCAATGACGAACCTTAAAAATTGAAAGAGCGCGGGGAAATCGTTTTGCCTTGATTTTTTTGTTTCTTTTTTTATCAAGAAAAAAAGATAAATAAAGCTGATTTAGCAATATAAAAAAGAGAAGCTGCAGGCTTCTCTTCCTCTTTACGATCTAACATGATCAGTTTACGGCAAACTTCACCGCTTCATGTTCGTGCTCTCCGTTGGGTTGCACAAACACCACCCTGAACCAATAAAATCCCGGAGGAACGGTAACGGTTACCGAGCTTACCTTACCCGATTCAGCTATTACCCATTGGTTGGCGGCAATAGGGTCTAAGCAATACTCCCATTTATAGAAGGTATCTTTTTGTGCTTTTACCCTAAGCTTTACTTCGCCGGGACTGTTACCCGGTGTTACTTCGAACCCTTCGAAGGAAGTTCTGACACCCGTTTTACGGATGTCCATTCCTGCAAGCAGGATCATTTCCTCGGTAAGGCCGGGCAACTTTTGCACGCTCAATACGAGGTCGTTCATAGCTGTTACCAACAGCTTTTCTTTTTGATCACGGATTCCCACTTTATACGTGTCTCCGCTTTCAGCATTTGATGCCGACTGCTCCAAGTCGGTAATGCAGGTGAGTACTAGTGCTAACTCTGTTCCGGAGTTAACAAACACAGTGGGGTTATCCCCCACCTGTTGTGCAATAAATCGAGCTTTGCTCAATTTTGCAAGCAGCGTTAACATATAAAAGTTAAGCGCTATTCTTAAATCTTTCATGAGTGAAAAATTTTAGCATGCTAAAAAAATGATCCGCTGTGGCCTGACATTCCCTGCAGGGATGTACTGAGATTTTTTTTAATATACCGTTACAAACGCAGAAGTTAAGTTTTGTCACCTGTATAGCGGTTCACTAACGGAACAGATGAGACAGTACTTTCACTTTTGTGTTCGGATGCAAGCATCACGGATTTAGTAAAGGTGTATGAATAGGCGTTTGATTTTTATCGGGGACGATTAGGTTGTTTAACGAAGAACCTTTTTTAATGTTGCCTTTTATGATTTCTTTTAACGTTTGTTCACATATCCGGTTTTCCGGGTGAATGCTACACCTATTACACAGAACGTTAGTACGAACGTAGGTTCCCGGGAGCAATTGTACAATCGCCGGGAGGAACAGTACATTGTGTTGGGGAACCGGTCAATCGTGTGGAGCAATTGTACAATCCTGTGGAGCAACTGTACAATCGCAGGGAGGAATTGTACAATGCCGTTGGAGAAATGTACAGTCGTGTGGAGGAATTGTACAATCATGTTACAGAACTGTACAATCCTGTCGGGGAACTGTAAAGTTGTGTCAAGGAATTGTACAATCGCGTGGGGGAATGCACAATCGCTTCGGAGAACTTTACAATCGTGCAAGAGAACTGTACAATCGTGTTGGGCAACTTTACAATCTTGCAAGAGAACTGTACAATCCTGTTAGGAAATTGTACAGTTGTGTTAAGGAACTGTACAGTTGCTTCGGGGAGCCGGTAAATCGACGTCCGTTTCCCTAAGCTCAAAAAAGTAAATTTTATAACTCCTTGATTTTAAGCTATGCTATACTTTTGAAACTACCTAAACGCCTAGGTGTTTTTGTAATTTGGATTGTTTAGGTTTAGGGAGAAATAGAATTAAGATTATAACTAAAAGCTATAAAGTAACGCATATTTTAACATGTAGGTTGTACAGGCGATAGAAATAGCGTGTATAGGTAAGTTATAGCCAATACTAGGAAAGCCATTCTGCTAAAAAAAGACAGAACATAAAAGAAATGCTAGACCAATCTTTTTCATATGAAAATTTCAGAATTCTTCTTGATGTCGAGAATAGGAAAGGTCGATATATTGAAGATAAAGTGTTTTTTGAATCAGATTATTTTAAAATTTCTCGAGAAATTTCAGATTTAATAATCTTGAAAAATAAAGAAATAAGAGATGAATCTTACAAACTCAAATCTATTCACAAAATTGATGATAGGGATTACACTTTATTAGATAGTTTAAAAGCCGAAAAAGAGAAACTTAAAAAAGATAGAGAACAAGCACTCGAAGAAATTTTAATAGCAATAGCCCAGAAAACAGATGTTGATGATTATGAATTGAAGATTGAGAAAGGGCAGGTAAAATGGGGAAGTCAATTATACGAAATTGAGCATAATCCTGAAAATTATTTCGTAACTAAACAATTACAAAGAAACATTTATAAAACATTTAAAGTTAAACAAGCTAGTCGAAAAGTAATAATTGACCAATTGAAATTATTATTTGATGATGGATTTCCTAAAATAATTATTAGAACAGATATCAAAAAATTTTATGAATCTATACCCCAGAAAGAACTTTTAGAAAAAATTGAGGAAAATAGCTTACTTAGTTTTCCTTCAAAAAATATGATAAAAAGAGTTTTAAATCAATATTGGAAAATTTTAATTGCTGATGGAATTAAATCAACTACTGATGAGAGGGTTGGAATACCAAGGGGTATTGGATTTAGTGCGTACTTATCAGAATTATATTTAAGAGGTTTTGACAATAAAATTAAATCCTTGTCGAATGTAACCTATTACTCAAGATATGTTGATGATATTATCATAATTATCACACCCAAACACAGAAATGAGATAAAAAGTAAATTATTATATGAAAGTGAAATAAAAAACATTCTATCTGGTTCCTCTAAGTTGAATATAAACATAAGTAAAACTCAGATTATTGACCTAACCAAGGAAAATGAAGAGAGAAAAATATCACAGAACTATATCTTAACATATTTAGGGTATAAGTTTAAAATTTCATATAGCAAAAAAACTGAACAGCAAAAAAACGGTGATATAAGAGAGTTTATTTCTAAAGATAAACTCAAAGTATTTATGTCTGACGACAAACTTCAAAGATTTAAAGATAAAATAGATGCTACTTTTGCAGAGTATAATGCGTTTGTTATAAAGTATGCAACTGAAAAGAATGCAACTGAAAGAATGTTTTTAAAAAGAATTAAATTTCTAACCAATAATCATCAATTATTTAGGAGGAAAAGCAATGTTTTTATTGGAATTTATTTTTCAAATGAATTTTTAAGTAAACCTTTTCCGGATTTAATTGAATTGGATAAATATTTGAAAATGAAAATATCTACTTTACCAGTTTCTACAAGTATTAAACTTGTCGATAAATTAAATGATTTTTCGTTTGAAAATGGCTTTAAAAAGAAGAGTATTGTGAGATTCAATACAGACTCTTTCAAAAACGGTAAAATGATTCAAATATGGAAAAACTTATAACAGATGAGAAAAAAAATTCCAATAACATATTCAAAAGAACGAGTTGTTTTATCGGATGTTTTACCGTATGAAACACCCGTGACTTTTTCCAATAGGTATTTCTACAAGTATTTGCTAAAGAGTTTAAAAAGTAACTCTAACTCAGAATACAAAAAAAAACAAAATAAGGCTTACTCTGAAATAGAATCAATTCTGTTTGGAGTTAGAGAAAAAACCAAACCTTTCAATTTTAATATAACTCATAAACAAAATGATTTTAGAGAATTATCTATAATTCATCCTGTCAATCAAAGAAAGATGGTTGCTTTTTATGAAAAATATAAAAACATAATTATTTATTATTGTTCATTAAGTCCCTTTTCTATTAGAAAACCATCTAAAGTTGCAAACTTTACATTTTACAATGATGTACTACATAAAAAAAATGAAGACAAAGATTTACATCACTCTCAAATAGAACAAGACGATAGTGAATATGAAAATCTGAAGTCATTTTTCAGTTATAGAAAGTATAGTAATATCCACAAGTTTTATGAGTCTTATCAATTTCACAGAAGTGAAAAAAAATATAACAAACTCTTAAAAATAGATGTAACAAAATGTTTTGACAGCATTTACACACATACTCTTCCTTGGGCATTATTAAATAAAAACATTATCAAAACAAATATTGAGCCTTCTCTAGCAACATTCGGGGGAGAATTTGACCGCTTAATGCAAGACCTTAATGCGAATGAAACCAATGGAATTATTATTGGGCCTGAGTTTTCAAGAATATTCGCAGAGTTGATTTTGCAACAAATTGACATTAATATTTATGAAAGACTAAAAACAAATGATACGAATGGAAAAAATCTTATCCATAAGGTAGATTATGAAATATTTAGATATGTTGATGATTACTTCGTTTTTTATAATAATGAAATAGATATAGAGAGAATTAAAGAAAATTTCAAATTAGCATTAAAGGAATTTAAAATGTATTTGAATAATGAAAAATCAGTATTATACTCTAAGCCAATTATTACCGAAATAAGTATTGCTAAACAAAAAATTAATGACCTCTTCAACAATCATTTAATATTAAAAGAAAAAGAGAAGGAAGTTTTGGAAGATGATGAACAATCAACTTCAATTCTTTATTTCAGCTCCAATAATGTTATAACTCGTTTTAAGTCTATAATAAAAGAATCTCAGGTAGAATATAAAGATATAATGAACTATTCTTTAGCGGTTCTTGACAACAAGACGAGTAAACTAATTAAAAAACACAAGAGTCTTAAAGATGAAATTTCAACCAAAACACAAAAGGAATTTGAAATAGGTTTTTTAGAAATTTTGGATGTAACAATTTTTCTATATTCTGTTTCTCCAAAAGTTAATTCAACCATTAAAGTTTGTTTAATCATAGATAAAATTACCTGCTTTTTGAGAAAAAATAAAACAAATAAATACAATGAACCTCTCACTTCAAATTCTAAACATAATATATTCAAAAAAATATCTGATGAAATAAATTTAGTTCTTCACAAAAATCAAAGCAAAAAAGAAACACAAATAGAAACACTTTATTTGCTTATTGCATTAAGCCAATTGGGTAGAGAATATAGATTAAATATGAAGGTTCTTTGTATCTATTTTAACATAACATTAAAAAAGGATAATTCTTTAATGTTTAATACAGAACTAAATTATTTTTCAATTACCGTT